>NZ_JAIQXV010000009.1 GCF_020166415.1 Deinococcus multiflagellatus | reverse complement strand
GAAACGAAAAAAGCGCCCCTGGGCCACGGGCACCAGGGACGCGGAAAAGGAGAGGCGAGGGGGAGGTTTAGCCCTGGCCGGGCGCGCCGCCCCGGCGGCCCCGGCGGCGGCGGCGGCGCTTGGCATCATCGGCTGGGGTGCCGCTGGCCTCGCTGGTGGCCGGCGCCGGGCTGGCCTCGCGCGGTTCGCGGGTAGGGCCCGGGCGCGCGCCGCCAGCGGGGCGGCCATTCAGGCGCCCGGAGGCACCCCGGTCGTTGCCGCCCCGGGTAAAGCCGCGCCCGCCGCTGGGGCCGCCGCGCTCGGGGCGGCCATTCATGGGCCGGCCGCCCCGGCCGTGGGGCGCGCCGCCCTGGCCGTCCTCGGGCGGCATGTTCTCAATGGTCCAGTCGCCAAAGTACATGCGCTGCACGGTGATGTTCACCGGGCGCAGGTGCTCGTTGCGCGGGCGCTCCAGGGTGATCACGCGCCGGGCCCCCCGGCCCCCGCCCATCCCCACGCCGCCAAAGGAGGTGCGGCCCTGCTGCGGGCGGCCTTCACGGCCCTGTCCCTGTCCACCCTGGCCCGGCGTGCCCTGGCCCCGGCCGCGCATCGGGCGCCCCGCCCCCGCCGAGGGCGACAGGGTGGGCCGGGGTGAGGGATCGTCCAGCGTGAACTTCTTGGGTTCGCTGACCGGCAGCTGCTGCAATTTCTCGCGCTTTTCCTGTTCGCGGTCTTCGCGGCGCCGGGCGCGGGGTTTGACGGGTGAATCCATATCGGTCTCCTGAGTGTCGCCCGGGCGGTAATCCGGGCTGTGGGGATCGGCCAGGGTGAAGTCGGTCTGGCGGGCCAGGGGGTTGACGGCGTGAATGGTGACGTGAACAGGATCGCCCAGACGGTAACTGCGGCCCCGGCTGCGGCCCCTGAGCATCTGCGCGTCTTCCACATAGACGTAGTAATCATCGTCCAGGTGAGAGATGTGCAGCTTGCCTTCCACGCCGTTGTCCAGCGCCACAAAGAGGCCGCTGGCGACCACGCCAGACACGTTGCCGTGGAAGGACTCGCCCAGGTGTTCCTGCGCCCACTTGGCCTGGTAGTACTTGGTCAGGTCGCGCTCGGCCTCGGCGGCGGCGCGCTCGCGCTCGGAGGTGTGGTCGCCCATGCCGGGCAGGCGGGCCTGCAGGGCGGCCACCGCGCGGTTGCCGGCCTGCAGCTCGCCGCTCAGCATGCCCTTGAGCACCCGGTGCACCAGCAGGTCCGGGTAGCGGCGGATGGGCGAGGTGAAGTGCAGGTACTCATCAAACGCCAGCCCGAAGTGCCCCAGGTTTTCCCCGGCGTACTTCGCCTGCTGCATGGAGCGCAGCAGCAGCGTGTTCACGATGCCCTCGCGCGGGGTGCCGCGCACCTGCTTGAGGACCGCCTGGTAGGCCTGCGGGGTGGGTTCGCCGCCCGGGAAGGCCAGGCCCAGCCGCCCGATGGCGCTGCTGACCTCCTGAAAGCGCTGCAGGGTGGGTTCCTCGTGAATGCGGAACAGGGCGGGCAGTTCGCGCTGCAGCAGTTCGTGGGCCACCACCTTGTTCGCCAGCAGCATCAGGTCCTCGATCATCCCGCGCGCCGTTTCCTCGCGGATGGGAATGAGTTCCATGCGGCCGTCCGGGCCCACGTCCACCTTCACCTCGCGCAGCTTGAAGTCCAGCGCGCCTTCGCGCAGGCGCTTCTGGCGCAGCTTGGTGGTGATTTTCAGCAGCAGGTGCAGGTCGCCTTCGAGGTGGCGGGCGTGCTCGGGCAGCGTGGCGGTGGCCTCGCTGTAGGCCTGCACCTCGTCGTAGGTCAGCCGCGCCTTGGAGTTGATCACACTGGGCGCCAGCTGCACCTTTAGGATCTCGCCCTCGGCGGACAGCTCCACCATGGCGGTCATGGTCAGGCGGTCCTCGTAGGGCACCAGGGAGCACACGCCGTTGCTGACGTGTTCCGGTAGCATAGGCAGCACCCGGCCCGGCATGTACACGCTGGTGGCACGCGCGTAGGCTTCCTGGTCCAGCGGCGTGCCCTCCTGCACGTAGTGGCTGACATCCGCAATGTGAATGCCGACCACAAAGGTGCCTTCGGGGGTGGGCTGAATGTGAATGGCGTCGTCGAAATCCTTGGCGTCGCGGCCGTCCACCGTGAAGATGTTGAACTCGCGCAGGTCCAGGCGGCCGATGAGGGCCTCTTCGGGAATCTGGGTAGGAATGGCGTTCGCCTGTGCCAGCACCTCTTCCGGGAATTCGCCGCGCAGGCCGAACTTCACGATCACCGCTTCGGTCTCGGTCACGGGGTCGTCCTGCTCGCCCAGCACGCGGGTGATCTGCCCGAACACCTCGTCCTCGCCGGTGTTTTCCGGCCAGAACAGTTCCGTGACCACGCGGGCACCGGCCTGCAGGTCCTCCAGACCGTCGGGCAGCAGCAGGATGCGGTGGCGGGCGCGGTGGTCGTCCGGCTTCAGGATGGGGTGGCCGTGGTGGAATTCCAGGGTGCCCACCAGCTGCCGGTAGGCGCGCTGCACAATGCGCACCACGCTGGCGCGCGGGTTGCCGTCGCCGCGCTGGCCCCGGCGAGAGCCGCGTGGGCCACGGTCATCCCGGCTGTCGCCCCGGCCTTCCATGCGCACCAGCACGATGTCGCCGTTCCAGGCTTCCAGGGTCTGCTCGGCCGGAATGTAAAAGTCCTCGCCGCCGCTGTCGGGAATCACGAAGCCAAAGCCCGCTGCCGACGCCTGGAAGCGCCCGCGCACCAGGCTCATGGCCTCGGGGAGCCCGTAGGTCTTCTTGCGGGTGCGCACCACCTCGCCGCTCTCCACCAGGGCCTCAAGCAGGTCGGTCAGGTCGCGCCAGCCGCCCAGACGCTGAATGGTCTGGCGGGTAAAGGTGCGTTCCAGGTCGCGCACATGCACCGGGCGCCCCAGCTTGCGCAGCTGCGCCACCACGATGTCGCGCTCGGGGTGCGCGGCGGGGTCCTCATCGCTGTCGTCTGGGACCGGGTGCACGGCCCCCGCCTGCTCTGGCTGGGCTTGGTCGGCCAGTGGCTCGGCCTGATCCGCCGGGGTGGGCGTGGGGGCCAGGGCCGCTGCTTCGGCAGCCGGGCGGGCCTTGCGGCCTCCCCGCTTGCGGGTGGGCGCCGGCTCGGGGGTCGGCTCGGCGGGGGTGGGGGTGACCTCGAGGGTGGCCTCCACCGCTTCCACGCCAGACAGCACCTCGGCCAGCGGCGCTTCGGGCAGCGCGGCCTTGCGCGGGCGCCCGCCGCGTTTCTTGGGCACTTCGAGAATCACCGGGTCCGGCTCGGGGGTGGCTGGTGCCACGGGCTGGGCGTCAGCCACTGGCGCGGTGACCACAGCGGCGCTCTCGGGCGCTGTGGATTCGGCAGGGACAGCTGCGCGGCGGCCCCGGCGGGCCGGTTTGGCGGGTGCGGGGTCGGGCGTCGGGGCCACGGCTGCCGGCGCTTCGTCCGGCTCGGGGGTGGGTTCGGTCACCGCTGGGGCCAGCCGCAGTTTGCGGCCCCGCTTGGGCTGGGGGGCCGGGGCCTCGGGCTCGGCCGGGGTGGGCTCGGCGGGGGTAGGCTCAGCCACGGGCTCTGGCTCGCTGGCCTGCATCGGCGCCGTGTCAGCGGTGCTCTCCGACTGCCGGGCGCGGCGGGAAGACGCCCGCTTGGCGGCCGGGCGAACGGTCACTGTGGGTTCCGCAGTTGGACTGGGCTCGACTTCAGGGGCCAGCGCGGCGCTCGACTGTTCGGCCGGCGCCTCTTCGGCTGGCGTGGTTTCAAAGGGGGCGGCCTCGACTGGCGCGGCCTTCCGGCCCCGGCGAGGGGCGCGGGGCGGCGTGGGGGCCACGGCGGCTTCGGGCGCCTGCTCCACGGGCAGGGTCGTGTCCGGCTGGGCCACTGGGGGCCGCTCTGCAGCGGGGGTCTGGGCCTTTTTGCGGCTGGTGCGGGTTTTGGGGGCCGCGTCGGCCGCCGGCTGAGACGCGGCGGAGCGCCGCGAACGGGTAGAGGTGGGTGTAGATGTGCCGGTGCTGTCGGTGCCCGGCACCGTTTCCGTTTTTTTCTTCGGCATGTACGTTCCTGGTGAATCAGGACGCGCCCGTGGGGGTGAACTCATGCGCCGCCTTTATGGCCTTCTGCTGCGTGGCGCCGGCGCGCGCAATCCGCCCACGGGAACTGGTGTTGGTCGCTTCCTCGGGTGGCGCCCGGCAGTCCAGCACGACCGGAAAAACCGTGATCGTGGTGGGGGCGCTGTCCTGAACCCGGCAGCGTCCTCAGCATAACACGCCCCGCCTGACGCCACCTTTACGCACCGTGGCTTAGCAGCGGAGCTTAGCCCTGGGCCCCGGGGCGCAGCACCTGACCGCTCAGGGGTGCGTGGTCGCTCAGGCGGGCGGCGCGGTGCGCCTGCACGCCCTGCACCGTTACCCCGGCACTCAGCAGGTAGTCCAGGCGCCAGCCCACGTCGTTGGCGTAGGCGTTGCCGCGGTTGCTCCACCACGTGTAGGCGGCGGTGTCGCCCAGGCAGGCGCGGTGGGTGTCGGTCAGGCCGCTGGCGAGGTGGCGGGTCATCCACTCGCGCTCCTGGGGCAGAAAGCCGCTGTTTTTCTGGTTGGCGCGCCAGTTTTTCAGGTCCAGGGCCTGGTGGGCGATGTTGTAGTCGCCGCCGATCACCAGCGGGGTGCCCTCGGCCAGCAGGGCCTGGGTCCAGGCGTGGTAGTCCTCCAGAATGCGTTCTTTAAAACCCTGGCGTTCGGGGCCGGAACTGCCGCTGGGCAGGTACACGCTGGCAAAGCGCACGCCGCCTATCACCGCGCTCAGCACGCGGCCCTCGGCGTCCAGCTCGTCGTGCGGCAGGCCCACGCGGATATCACTAAGGGGGGCTTTGGCCAGAATCGCCACGCCGCTGTAGCCCGCCTTCTGGGCCGGAAACCACGCCCCGGCGTAGCCCAGGTCGGCCAGCGCGTCTGGCATGGGGGCGGCGCGCACCTCCTGCAGCAGCAGCACATCGGGCGCTTCGGTGCTCAGCCACTCGCGCAGCCCCTTGCGCAGGGCGCTGCGCAGGCCGTTGAGGTTCAGGGTCGTGACCTTCAGCAGGGGCGGGTCGGTCATGGGCAGCCCGCAGCATAGAGGACCGGCCCGCGCCGCCTTCACCGCACCCTGAATTTTCCTTCAGACAAGCTGCAGCTTGGCGCCGGGTGGGGTCTGTTACGCTGCTTTCACTATGGTCGAGATCAAGTTTCGCAACGAGAGCGACGGTCAGGAATTCGAGATGACCCATCCCAAGGCCGCCCGCGTCCTGAGCGATATTCAGAAGTGGGCCCACAGCAACGCCTTTGAACATGTGGTCTTCTGGCGCGACCCCGAAGACGCCCACAAGTTCTGGGTGCAGCTGGGCGACGACCGCCTGAATTACTGGATTCACGACAGCACCTTCACCGAAGGCAAGCACGAGACGGTGGAAATGCAGATGGACTACGCCCGGGGCGCCCAGCGCCGCAGCGCGGCTGGGTACGACAAGTTCGATAAGTAAGGGTGTGGGACGTGGGTTGTGGGACAAGCGGTTCCTGCAGCCCACAACCTACACTTCCACTTTCCCCAATCGCTGCGCCGCGTCCAGCAGCACTTCAGGGGGCTGCACCAGGGCGAGGCGCACGTAGCCCTCGCCCTGGCGGCCAAAGGCGGCGCCGGGGCTGAGGGCCACCCCCGTTTGTTCGGCCGCGCGCACCGCAAAGGCCACGCTGTCCTGCAGGCCCGGCACCCGGGCCCAGGCGTACATGCTGGCCTGAGGCCACGCCACGGTCCAGCCCAGGCCACGCAGGGCGGGCACCAGGGCGTCGCGCCGGGCCTGAAACACGGCTGCGCCCTGGCGGCCCAGGGCCTCAGGCAGGTCCAGCGCCAGGGCCGCCGCGCGCTGAATGCCCAGGTACGGGTGAAAATCCACGCTGCCCTTCACGCGGGCCAGCGCCGCAATGGCCCCGGCGTCCCCGGCGGCAAAGCCCACCCGGAAGCCGCCCATGTGGTGGGTTTTGCTCAGCGAGTGCAGTTCCACCACGCCGCCTCCGCCCGCCTGCAGGGCGCTGGGGGCGTGGTAGTCGCCAAAGGTCAGCTCGGCGTAGGGGTGGTCGTGGATCAGGAGGGTGCCCCGCGCGCGGCACCACGCGGCCACCCGGGGAAAAAAGTCAGCGTCCACCACCGCCGAGGTGGGGTTGTTGGGGTAATTCAGTAGCAGGGCCCGGGGGCGCACCGAAGCCGGCACCGCGTCCAGATCGGGCAGAAAGCCGTGCTCCTCGCGCAGCGGCAGTGGCGCCACCTGCACGCCCGCCACCGCCGCCGCGCCCAGGTAGGGCGGGTAACCGGGGTCGGGCAGCAGCAGCGTGTCGCCGGGGTCGGTCACGGCCAGCAGCAGGTGGGCCAGTCCCTCCTGCGCGCCGATCAGGGGGAGCACCTCGGTCTGTGGGTCCACCTGCACCCCGAAGCGGCGGCCCAGATAGCGCGCCGCCGCCTCGCGCAGCGGGGCCGTGTCGCTGAACAGGGGATAGCGGTAGGTGGCCGGGTCCCGGGTGGCCTCGCGCAGCGCCGAGAGCACGGCCTCGGGCGGCGAAAGGTCGCTGCTGCCAATGCTCAGGTCCGTCACCACGCGCCCGGCGGCCCGCGCCCGTTCCTTGGCGGCGTCCATCAGCGCAAACACGCTGCCCGGCACCGCCGCCGCCCGCCCAGAGATCCACATGGGAGGCAGGGTAGTGCATGGCCCCGGGCGCCGGGGAGGGGCGCGCCTGTCTTGCGGTGGGCCGGGGCGCGCGCGGGCAAATGCTCTATGCTCGGCCGCATGGCGTATCAGGCGGTCATTGGGCTGGAAGTGCATCTGCAGCTGAAGACGAAAAGCAAGATCTTCAGCGCCTGCCCGCAGGACTACCACGGCGCCGCGCCCAATACCTTTACCGACCCCTACACCCTGGGCCTGCCCGGCACCCTGCCCACCCTGAACCGCGAGGCGGTGGAACTCGCCATGATGTTCGGCCTGGGCCTGAACTGCGACGTTTCGGGGCCCACCCAGTTTCACCGCAAGAACTACTTTTACCCGGACGCGCCGAAGAATTTTCAGCTCTCTCAGTACGACCGCCCCATTGCCCGGGACGGCTTTCTGGACGTGACCCTGGAGAGCGGCGAGGTGCGGCGCATCCGCATCAAGCGCGCGCACCTGGAAGACGACGCGGGCAAGCTGACCCACCCCACCTACGCGCCCTATTCCATGCTGGACCTCAACCGCGCCGGCTCCAGCCTGCTGGAAATGGTTACCGAGGCCGACCTGACGGGCGCTGAAGAAGCGCGCGCCTTTCTGGAAAGCGTGCAGGCCATTGCGCAGGCGCTGGGGGTCAGCGACGCGGCCCCCGAGGAAGGCAAGATGCGCTGCGACGTGAACCTCAGCCTGCACCGCCCCGGCGAGCCCTGGGGCACCAAGGTAGAGGTCAAGAACCTCAACTCCTTCCGCTCGGTGGCGCGCGCCATCGAATACGAAACCGCCCGGCAGGCGCGGGTGCTCGCCGGGGGCGGGCGCATCACCCAGGACACCCTGGGCTGGGACGAGGGCGGCCAGAAAACCTTTCTGATGCGCACCAAGGAAGGCGAGGCCGATTACCGCTACTTCCCCGAACCCGATCTGCCGCCGCTGGACATCACCCCGGACTGGATCGCGCAGGTGCGCGCGCGAATGCCCGAACTGCCCGCCCAGAAACAGGCACGGTATCTGGCGGCGGGCGTGCGGGCCGGCGACGCCCATACCCTCAGCCACGACGTCGCCCTGTCGCGCTTTTACGACGAGGCCATGCGTGCGGGCCCCGATGCCCAGAAGTTGGCGAACTGGCTGCTGGGGGACGTTTCGGGCCTGCTGGCCGCCCAGGGGCAGACGGTGGACAGCAGCGCGCTGCAGCCCGCGCATCTGGCGGCCCTGGTGGCGCTGATTGACGAGAGCACCATCAGCGGCCGGGTCGCCAAGGACCTGCTGCCCGACGTGCTGGGCGGCCACGACCCGCGCGAACTGGTGCGCACACGCGGCCTGAGCGTGGTGACCGACACCGCTGCCATTGACGCCGCCATTGACGCCGCCATGCAGGCCGACCCCGCCACGGTGGAAAAGGTGCGCGCCGGCAACGCCAAGGCCATGAACGCCCTGTTCGGTCCCGTGATGAAAGCCACCGGCGGCAAGGCCAAACCCGAAGTCGTGCGCGAGCGCCTGCAGGCGAAGCTGGGCCTGTGAGGGGGTCGGAGAGGTCTAAGGGTCGAGGGTCAAAGGGTCTAAGGGCCTTGGCGCCCTACCTCCTTAGACCCTCAGACCCTTTGACCCTTAGACCCCCCGCAGGGGCCCCATGACCGCCCCCCGCTGGCGCACGGCCGCGCTGGCAGCGCTGTGGGCGCAGGTGGCGGCCACCTTCGGGCTGTGCGCGTACGCCGTGTGGTCCGGCTGGCCGCTTTCGGAATTCGGCTGGCTGGGCGCGCTGCGCACGCTGATCTCGGCGCTGGTGCTGGTGTGGTGGACGCAGGTGTTTGCCCGCTACGCCCAGGCCCTGAAAACCGAGGATGATGACGGCGTGCTGCGCTCCCTGCGCGGCCTGTTTCCCTGGCTGACCGCCCTGCGGCTGGCGCTGTGGCTGATGGGCGTGTTTCTGTATGCGGGCGGCGCCGTCCCCGACGCCAACCCGGTGGCCCTGACCGCCCTGGCGACGGTGGAACTGGGCTTCATTCTGGCCAAGAACGCGGTGTACGGCACGTTGGCGCGTTTTGCCTCTGCCCCCCTGGACCTGGCTGGCCGGGCCGCGCTGGCATCGTGGCTAAATGTGGGCGCCGCCATGAGTCTGGCGATTGGGGTGGTGAACATGGTGCCCGTGGCCGGGCTGGGCGGTCCCCGTTCGGCCGCCGACCTGCTGGTGTACGGCCTGCACGCGGCGCTGGACGTGGCGGCGGCGCTGCTGGCGCTGCAGGCCCTGCGCGCAGCCCCCCGCGTTTAAGAACAGGCTGTTGAGTGCCGCTGGTCACCCCTGAATGCCGAAGCAGGAAGAGACGGCTTGCCAGAAGGACGCAGGACCAGACCCCGCTGGCCTGCTGGCGACCAGAACTCTGCCTAAGTGCTGCCATCACCTTGCCCCGGGCACGCGCAAGGGCGCTGGGGTCCTTTGTGGCCCCTTGAGAGCGGTTGACCAATAGAACCCCCTCACTCCTCGCGGCGCGAGGCCCTCGCTACCGCGTAGCGCTGCGAGTCCCACGAGGGGCGGGGATCGAGACCCAACAGCATCTTTAGGTCAACGGCTCTCAACGCGCCCCACTTCGCCCACAGGTGCTCGTCGCAGGAGGCCCAGCTTTTCCCCGGCTCGGCGCTGCAAATCATGGGCGTGGGCGCTGGCCCAGGCATGCCGGGTGGCGTGCTTGTTCTTGGACGGGTCGCAGCCGCCCACATGCCCGCAGGTCATGCACACGCGCAGGTGCACCCAGGTGCCGGCCCACCTCGGCCCCGGGGCCACCTGTTCCAAACCATGCCTCAGCATGCCCCCCGGCCCCCACATCGCCCCCACCAGGGCCCAATGGCAAGGGGCCAGCCGGCGCGCCGCTGACCCCCTGCTGCTCCCTCTACGACTTACACCCCGGTCGCCAGAATGAGCTTGTGCACCACCCAGCCCAGCACGATGCACACCGGGATGGTAAAGATCCACGCTTGGACGATGCGCCCGGCCACCTGCCATTTGACCTTCTTGAAGCCCTTGGTGGTACCCACGCCCATGATGCTGGTGGAGATGGTGTGGGTGGTGCTGACCGGAATGCCCAGGCGGCTGGCCGTTTCGATGATCAGCGCGGCGCTGGTTTCGGCCACGAAGCCGTCCACCGGCTTGAGGTCCACGACCTTGAAGCCCATGGTCTTGATGATGCGCCAGCCCCCCACCG
This sequence comes from Deinococcus multiflagellatus, assembly GCF_020166415.1. Lineage (NCBI taxonomy): Bacteria > Thermotogati > Deinococcota > Deinococci > Deinococcales > Deinococcaceae > Deinococcus > Deinococcus multiflagellatus. The sequence goes on along the minus strand of NZ_JAIQXV010000009.1, from coordinate 138,614 downwards.
CAGTGCCCGCGCCCATGGCCGTCGCCGCCGAGAGAATCACCCACAGCGGCACAATCTCGATTTCCGTGTTCAGGTAGGCCGCCAGCGCGAAGGTGATGATCCCCATGGTCTTTTGCGCGTCGTTGCCGCCGTGCGAAAAGGCCATGAACGCGGCACTGAAAATCTGCAGCGTGCGGAAGGTCCGCGTGACCACCCTGGGCTTCATCCAGCGCAGCACCAGCCACGACAGCAGGAACATCAGCAGAATCGGAACCAGGAAGCCCAGCGCGGGGCTGGTCACCAGGCCGGTCAACGTTTTCTGCACGCCCTTGGGAATGATGATCCCCACGCCGCCGGCCGCGATCCCCGCCCCCACGAGACTGAACACCAGCGCGTGGCTGGAGGAACTGGGCAGGCCCTTCCACCACGTGAACAGGTTCCAGACAATGGCGCTGATCAGGGTGGCGCCCACCAGTTCCAGGGTGGCGTACTGCTGCGGCACGATGTCTTTGGAGATGGTCTTGGCGACCGCTGTGCCGGTCAGCGCGCCCACCACATTCAGAACGGCCGCCATGGCAATGGCCTGGGCGGGGGTGAGCACCTTGGTGGCCACACTGGTGGCAATGGCGTTGGCGGTGTCGTGAAAGCCGTTGATAAAGTCGAAGACCAGGGCCAGCGCCACGATGACGATCAGGCCAATCAGAGCCGTATCCATATTGAAAGGGCCCTTTCGCCTTACGCGTTCTTGAGCAGAATGCTCTCGACGGTCTTGGCCACGCGCTGCGCTTGGTCGCTGGCGTCTTCAATCAGGGCCACGATTTCACCGCTGCGCATGGCGCGGATCATGCCGGGCACGTCGGTCACGCCGTCGTACAGGTGGCGCTGCACCTCATCGCTGATGGCGTCGCCCTGGTCTTCAAGGGCGCGGATTTCCTTGGCAATGCGGGTCAGCTCGGCCAGTTTGCTGTTCTGCTCAATCAGCGGCATGCCCTGGGCCAGCAGCGCGCACTGCTGCTCCACCACACGCGCCAGTTGCGCCATCTGGGGCAGCGGCTGCTGAATGCTGTACAGGCTCAGCTTCACGGCCGCGTCTTCCATGTCGTCCACCAGATCGTCCAGCTCGCTGTTCAGGCTGATGATGTCTTCGCGGTCAAAGGGCACAATGAACGACTCGGCCAGCAGGTTGGTGATCTCGTCGGTCAGGCGGTCACCCTCGTGCTCCAGGTCGCGCACGCGCTGCACCTTGGCCTCGACATCGGTGTAATGCTCAAGCAGGTCCACCAGGGCCTGCGCGGTGGCGTGCGCGTTGCGCGCGGCGGCGGCAAACTTTTCGCTGAACTTGGGGTTGCTGGGCATGAATTTAGACAGAACCATGACAATCCTCCCGACTGTTTCGCCCGAGTGTCATGGGAATGTCAGCTCCGGCGAACAAAGAGAAGCAGGAGGCATGTGGGATGGCCTCCTGCACTGGGCCCAGTGTAAACGGAAACAGAAGGCGCGGGCAGACGCCCGTTGCTGACCTGCGCTTTCTTTGACCGGCGCTTTCTCTAAGATGCACGGGTATGGGTGAACGTTTGCACCGCCAGCACCCGGCTGGGCCCACTGCGGCACGCCGCCGGGTCACTGAAGTTCTTGCTCCCGCGCCCGATCTGGCCACGCTGAAGTTGCAGCGTCTGGCCCAGGAATTGCGGCGCCTGAATCCAACCTCGACTGTTGTGCAGCGGCAAGCGGCGGGGCCAGTGCTGCGGGCCTCAGGGCTGGAACAGCAGGAGGTGGCACGGCTGCACGTTCAGCGCCAAGCGGTGAGCGAGCAATTGGCCACCTTGCCCCAGGTCGAGGCTGCACCGATTCAGCGGCAAGCCCAGCCCGTGCCGGCCAAGCCCCAGAGCCCCGCCGACTGGGTGACGGTGATGCGCCACCAAGCGGAGCAGATCGAAGGCAAGTCCCTGGATACACGGCAATATGCCCAGTTCACGGCGCTGCAACGGCAGGTGGCGAATACCTTGGTGCAAGGCTTCCGTTCAGACCGAGGCCCAGCACAGGCCCGGTATGACACCTACGGCGAACACTTGGCGACGCTGCAACGCCATGAAATCAGTGCGCCAGTGAGTCGCGTGGTGCTGGGCATGGTCCCGGCTGGGGAACGACTCGCGCTCCAACGGGCGGTCGACACAGCCGTGCAACGATATGAAGCTGAAGAAGCCCTATCAGCCACCTCTGCCCAACGTCAGAGCTTGCAGCGCCAATTGGCGGAACTGGATGCGGAAGCGACACAACCCGTCTTGCAGCGCATTCAAGCCCGACGAGGTGCGGGGAATCCTCTGCCCGAAGCGATTCAACGCCACCTCGAACAAGGCTTAAACCATGACCTGTCCCGTGTTCGTATTCACGATGATGCGGAAGCGGACACGCTGGCCAAGGGGGTCAATGCCCTGGCCTTTACGACGGGCAGTGACATCTTTTTCCAGAGTGGGAAGTTCAATCCGAACAGCCAATCTGGCCTGGAACTGCTGGCGCATGAAGTGACCCACACCGTGCAACAGTCGCAAGGGCGTGTGGGCACTGGGATCGACCCCGATGCTGGCCTTGAAGCTGAAGCCCGGACGATGGGTGCCAAGCTCGCCCAGGGCCCTCGCTTTGGGACGCAGCACGCGCGGCACCGGCCCGGGGCGCTGACCCAGGTGCGTTCTCCCCAGCCCCTGCAGCGGCTGGCCGAGGCCCCCACCATTCAGCGCTGGTTTAACCCCCTGGACAAGCTCAAGGCCTTGAAGAAGAAGGCGCAGGCAGCGGTCAAGCAGGTGGTCCAAACAGTGACCAATCCGGCGGCCCGCAAGGCGGCCCTGCGCGCCCTGGCCCGGAAGATGCCGGCGCCCATTCGGGCCACCATCAAGAAGGCGGCCAAGAAGGTGGCTGGCGTGCGTGCGGGCCTGGGCAAAGGTATGGCCGCTGCACGCGGCGCCGTCAAGCGTGCCGGGGAGACCCTGGGCAAACGCCTGCCGCGCGCCGCCCAGTTGCTCAGCAGCGTGGGGCAGCTGTCCAAAAAGGCGCGTGCAGCGGTCTCCCAGGTAGCCACCCGGGTGGGCCGCACCGCCCAGCAGCTGGGCACGGCCAAGGGCCGCGCGCAGCTCGTCAAGCAGGCCAAAGCTGGTCTGCACCGCACGCTGCGGGCAGCGGCCAAATCGCTGCCTGCCCCCGCGCAGAAGGCCCTGAAGGGGCTGGCCAAGACTGGCCGTGCGGCCGTGCAGAACCTGCAGAACCTGGGCCTAAGCGCCACGAAGTTCGCCACCGATCCGGCTTACCGGGGCAAGGCGCTCAAGCGGTTGGCGCAGACCCCAATGGCCAAGCAACTCGCGCAGGTGGGCGGCAACATCCACCGCTTCACCACCGACAAGGCGTACCGTGGCGAACAGCTCGCCAGGATGGCACAGGCCGGCAAGCGCATTACCATGCCTCTGCAGCAGCTGGCCGGCAGTATTGGCAAGTTAAAGAAGGACGCCATAGTGGCCGTGGTGCAGAAGTCCAAGCAGGCCATGGCCTGGGCCAACGCGAAGTGGGAGCAAGTCAAGAAGAGCGCAGCAGGGCAAACAGTGGCTGGCGCCTGGAAGTGGGTGCGCTCGCCCGAAGGGGCCGCGATCCTGGCCAAATTTGGAGCGTCCATCGCTGTGGGCGTGGTGGCGGTGATTGGGACGGGCGGCATGGCCCTGCCCCTTGTGCTGGCCGCCGCCGGTGTGGCGAGTGGCGTGGCCGGCTCTCTGGCCGAGACCGCAGTCCTCAAGAAGGCCAACCCAGAAAAGTACAAGAACCGCAAATGGACCACAGGGATCAGTGCTTCGACCATGGCGGTGGACGGCCTGTTGGGCGCTTTCCTGGGGCCGGCAGCGCGGGTGGTGGGTGGCGCCGTGGCTCGTGGCGTGGGCAGCGCGGTGAAGTATACAGGCGGCGTGGGGCAAATGGCTGGAAAAGTGATGGGTGCGGGGTGGGCGGGTTTAAGCGAGAGGGCAGCGCGGTTGGCAGGCCGGTCCGTCACCGGTGTGACCCATACACGACAGCAACTGAGCCAGGAAATCGCCCAGGTTTGGCAGGCCACCCGCCAGGGTGTGCAGCAGTACAACCAGAGCATCGCGGCCAGTGTCCGTGCAGGCGTACGGCACGACATGCTGGGCAACGCCGGTTGGCGCGGCATTGGGCAGCGTGATGTGGGAACCTTGCTTGCTGGAACAGATGTGCTGCGACAAACCGTCAACCGCGTCGCTCGGGCACGGATTAAGGCAGAGCTGAACAGCCCAATGGGACTGATTCTGGCTCGCCAGCGCCTGAATATGCCGGGCGCCAGTGCCAAGAAGATTCGGCAAGCGCTCTTCAACGAACTCAAGGCCAATTCGCAAGAGGACTTGATAGCGGCGGCCTGGAAAGTTAATCCACAGTTGCGGCGGGCAGCTTATTCGGCGGCCCGGGGCAGTATGTGGCAACAGGCGAAGCAGGGGCTTTTTGGCAATGCCACGACTGTTGCAGGTAAGGCGGGGATGGCCGCCCTCTCTGGCCCTCGCCTGATGGTCGCCAACGTGGCCCAGAAGACGGGCGCAACCTGGAGAGCATTCCAGCAGGGGGGCCTCGCTGAGGGACTGGGACACAGTGCAAGCGCTTTGGCAGAGGAATTCACCAAGTTTGCCGGGCTCAAACTGAGCCTCAACGTCAAGAGTAATACGGCCAGCACCGATGAGAAGGCCCGGCGTGAAGCGTTACCGCGTGCCTTCAGTGAAACCGGCAAGGAACTGCGTAAACCGGAAAATTATATTGATGCTGGCATACAAGGCATCACGGGTTTCTCTCCAGAAATTGCCCGCAGTAAGCCGGGTGGGCTGCCAGCGCTGGCCGGCTTTGACAGTTGGTTGAAATATTTCGGTGGCACCTTCGGCAATGTTATAGGGGGAGACCTACATGAAGTGTCTGCTCCGTGATGTCAATTAGGTTGACGGATAAATAAAGACATCGACGGCGTCTTATGGAGAAGCTAAAGAATGGATATGAAGAAGGAGCATCTATGCTTGACATGACTTTTTATGAAGTCTGTGTTCAGATAAATCAGAGAATGGCATGTTGAAAGGAATGCTGCGGGGCATCTTCGGTCAACCTAAGGACCTTCCTGCGCCATTTCGAGGGGAGCCTTTCGCTCTGCTGGAGGCCTATGCCAGGGAGCGTCAGCTGGCGTTGGAAACTCTGGATGAGGACCGGAGAATATGGCGGCGAGGCGATGTGGCTCTGGTCTTTCGGCAAAGTCGCGAAAAGGGAACGCTGACTCTAGAGACTCAGACTTCGAGAAATTCCATAGAGCTATCTATAGAGGAAGAGTTCGATATCTATTTCTCCCTCGTCCAACTTCAAAATGGCATAGTGCTCGTTCAAAGGACCGTCTATCTCTGGGACAACGGCACTCCTCAAGACGTTCTTGATAAGATGTTTGATCATATTAAGTTGTTCCTACTTAAGGTCAAGCCAGAGAGCAAGGTCGGCCATTTCCGCCCTTATTTGAACGGCAGAACGTTCTTGACCTCATGGGAAGCGTTTCGGCACTTCATGACTCAGATCAAACGAGATCAGATAACGTCACAAGCGAGCAACTACGTGTCGTTTGATACTGGTGGTCTTCCTCTCGGGCTTCAAAAGACTGGAGATGGTCAATCCGTCATCATCTCGTACGACTTACGCGATTACGAAGGGCTTTACGACCAGCACCGCGAGCAGATTCTCGACCTCATCAATGCCGTCGCCTTGCGGCACCGGCAGATCTGCTTCCTGATTGACCGCGAGCGCCTGCTGATCTGCAACAAGTTCTACGTTTCGCCGGAAACCGACGCCCTGAACCTCTTCACCGCGCAGCTGCAGGCCATCCACGACGCCCTGCTGGATTACCTCACCACGGTGCAGGAAGCCCCGGACACCGCGTGGCTGCGCGAGGCCAGAGCGGCCTACCTGCGCCAGCAGCCGCGCCCCCAGGCATAACCCCTTCACCCCCACAGAGGAGTCCCCATGACCCAAGTGAAATTCGGCCGCCACCTCAACGAAAAGCCGCCCTTCGAGATCAACGACCTGACCTTTTCGGGCCTGCCGCTGTCGCTGGCTGAAGAGCGGCGGCTGGCAGCGGCCGGCGACGACGCCCCCGAAACCGAGCTGATGAACGCTGTACTGGGCGCCCTGGCCGAGGTGCTGAACGCCCGTGCCCAGGGCCGGCATGTGGACGCCGGGTGGCTGACCGAGAACCTGGCCCCAGCCGATGTGGAAGGTATTCTGGACTACCTGCGCACGGGCACGGCGTCCTGAACGGCAAAGGGAGAGCGGCGAGGAATGCCACCTGGGCCCCTCGCCGCTCTTCCCTCTAAGCAGATGGTTTAAGGCACCGTGATCGGCGCGGTGAAGGTCGCGCGGCGCTGCTCGCCGTCGGTGCCAATCGTGTTGGCGCCGGCGGGTGTGCTGCCCGCATCGGGGATGATGTCGCCGGCACCGTAGCCGTCACCGCCAAAGATGCCGCCCATGACCTTCACGCCGCCGGCCGGCGCGCCGCTCAGGCCCAGGGCGGTCCAGGGAATGGCGAGTTCCACGGTCTGTTCGGGCAGGGTGCCGCTGCTGGCCTGGAAGTAGTCGGCGGCGTTCACCTCCGGGGTGCTGGTGGCGCTGGCCACGCGCCGCAGCTGGGCGGGCTGGTTCTCATAGCGGGCCACGAAAGCGTCCACGCCATTCACGCCGCCGCTGAAGGTGGCCGCCCGGCGCCACGCCTCGAAGTTGTCCGCCTGCGCCGCGCCGCCCGCGCCGGTGTCCAGGTACAGGATGGCGCTGTTGCCCGCCACGCGGTAGGTGTAGGCGAGGTACAGATACTGGGCGTCGCTGTCGGCGCGCAGGGTCAGCCAGTTGTTGTCCGGGCCGAAGACGCCCGCATTCGGGCTCTGCACCGTCACCTTGGGGGCAGTCCAGTCGCTCAGGTTGCCGTCAATGGTGTACTTCGTGCGGGTGTCGCGGCTGAGGTTCAGGTCAGCGCCGGTCTGCGGGGCCGCAGCGCTGCGCGTGGCATCCAGATGGCCGCCCGCGCTGGCCTTCAGGGTGTGGGTGCCCGCCGGGGCGAACAGGGTGTAGGTGCCGTCACTGAAGGTCAGGGCGTAGTTCAGGCTGGGGTCAGCGGTGGTGGCTTCCACCAGGGCGCCGCTCAGGGGCTGCCCCGCGCCCGTGACCTTGCCTTCAATGGTGGCGGCGGGCACCGGCTTGTCAATAAAGTCGTAGGTGCCGCTGTACGCGTTGCCGTTTGTACCGGCCACATACACGCGGTCGCCCTGACCGGGGCCCTCGTAGCCGCTGTTCCTGGCGCCGGGGCCGTCGTTGCCGAACTTGAACTTGATCTCGCGGAACAGGGGCAGCTCCACTTCCGTCTTCCAGAGGCCCCGGCCCGTCTGGGTCATGGGCAGTTCGAGCTGCTGGCCGGTGTCGAAGCGGCGCAGTTCAATGGGGCCGTTGCCCTGGCTGCGGGCGTCCACCGTGAAGGTCACCTTGACCGTGTTCTTGCTGCTGGGGGTGGCGCTGACCGCGCTGCCCCGGCTTTCGGCGCCGCTGGCGTCCACCGTGACCACGCGGAAGGTGGTGCTCGCGTCGTTGGTCAGGCCGCGCACCAGGAAACTGCCCTGATCGCGGGCAAGGGGCGCGAAGTTCACCAGCCGCTCGGCGCCCGCGCCCTGTTTCACGTAGATGCGGTAGCCGCTCACCTTGGGATCGGTACTCGGCGTCCACGACAGCTGCGCGGCGCTGTCGCCGGCCTTCACGCTCAGGGCCGCCACTTCGGGCAGGCCCGGGTTCACGGTGCCGCTGGCCCCCGCGCCCGCCGGGGCGGTCACGGCCAGCACGCTGCGCGCGGGCACGCTGCCCACCAGCTTGCCGCCGCTGACGCTTAGCGTGTGGGCTTTGCCCGTCACTTCCGTCAGGGCGGTGCCGGCAAAGGTGCCCAGCAGCGGAATGCCGCCGCCGCTGAGGGTGCTCAAGTCCACGGGCGTGTCGCCGCCGTTCACCACGAACACCACGGGTTGCCCGGCCGGCCCCGTCACGCCGCCCACCACCCGGCGGTAGGCCAGCACAGGCGCGCCGCCGTTCGGGCGCCACAGTTCCTGCTGGGCGCCGCGCGTCAGGGCGCGGTAGGTGGCGCGGGCGTTTGCCAGGGCGCCCAGGCGCTCATCCAGGGGGCTGCCGGCCAGCTTGCTGAAGTCCATATCCTCGCGGTTGCCCTGGCCCAGCGGGTAATCGTAGGGGTCGCCCTTGCCGCTTTGGGCGTATTCCGTGCCCTGCCACACGCTGGGCGTGCCGCGCGAGAAGTACATGGTCGACAGGGCCATATCCAGCCGCTCGGCCGCCTGCGCCGCGCTGCCGCCGCGCTCGGTGACTTCCGAGACAAAGCGGCGCACATCGTGGTTGTCCACGAAGGTGGTCAGGCGGGTGGGGTCGCGGTAGGCGCCGTCCTGGGCGAACACGTCGGCCACCCGGTCCAGGTTGCCGCCGGCGCTGGTCAGGTGGTCTTTCATGGCGAAATACAGCGCGAAGTCAAAGACGCTGGGCGAGCCCAGGTCGTCCATGAAGTGGGCCAGATACGAGGGGTTGCCGTCAAAGACCTCGCCCACTGACCACACCTTCGCCGGGTCCCCCGCGCCGCCTGCCGCGAAGAACTGCTTCCAGTAGGCGTCTGGCACGTGCTTCATGGTGTCTATGCGCAGGCCGTCAATGCCGGTGGTGCCTTGCCAGTAGCGCACGAAATCGTTCAGGTAGGCGGTGACGGCAGGCAATTCCTGCTTGAAGTCCGGGAGGCCTGCCAGATCACAGTCGGTGGTCTTGTTGCTCGACGCCGCGCAATCGCTCTGGGTATGAAACCAGTCGGGGTTGGTTTTCGTCAGCGTCGCGTCGTAGCCGGCGTGGTTCACCACGATGTCCTGAATGACCTTCAGGCCGTTTTTGTGGGCGGTGTCAATCAGGGCCTTGTACTCGTCCAGCGTGCCGAAATGGGGGTCGAGCTTCTTGAAGTCCTCGGCCCAGTAGCCGTGGTAGCCGGCAAAGGGCTTGCCCTGGTTGGGCCCGCTGCCGGTGTTGATGGCGGGCACCTGCAGCACCACCGGGCTGACCCAGATGGCGGTAAAGCCCATGCGCTTGAAATAGCCCTCTTCAATCTTGGCCTTCAGGCCCGCAAAGTCACCGCCGTGCCAGCCCAGCGGATTGGTGCGGTCCGCGCGGTCCCCGGCATTTCGGTTTGGGCCGTTGTCGTTGGCCGGGTTGCCGTTGGCAAAGCGGTCGGTCATGGCGAAATAAATGACCTCGTCCTGCCACGCGCGCGGTCCGGCATCCGGCGTGCGCGGCGGCACGCAGGCGGCCAGGGATAGGGTCAGGGCCGTCAGGGCGCCAGCGCGCCCGAGCATCTGGAAGCGTTTCATGTGTCTCAACATTGAACGAGGAAGCGCTTCCGAAAGTCAATGGGCTGAGGTTAGACGACCCGTGCAGATGGGCGGCTGTGATGGCGCGGGAGGAGGCTGTGGCCGCGTGGCTGGTGGTACAAGGGGCAGGCTTCATCACAGGTGGCCGTTCGGTCACCCTGTGTGCTCGCCCAGATGTTCCCGGATTGCACCCGGTCTGACGGTCACGGCGCGCGCACTTTTCTACGCTGGGCCGCATGAAAGCCATGTGGAACGGCGCGGTGATTGCCCAGTCGAATGACACGGTGGTGGTGGAAGGCAACCATTACTTTCCGGCCGACAGCGTGCGGGCCGAGTACCTGAAACCCAGCGCCACCCGCACCACCTGTCCCTGGAAGGGCGAGGCCAGTTACCACAGCCTCTTGGTGGATGGCCAGGAGAACCCAGATGCCGCGTGGTTTTACCCCGCCCCAAAGGACGCCGCCCGCCAGATTCAGGGCCGCGTGGCGTTCTGGAAGGGCGTGCGGGTCACTGAAGACTGAAGAGTGGGCTGCGCCAGAGCCTTGAAGGGCCAGACCCTTCAGAAGTGCTGAAGTGCCTTGGGGGGCGTGGGCTGCTGGGGCACCCGTGGGTGGAACAGGCCGCCGCTCGGTACAACCACAAAGCGCGGACAGGGGAAAGGGGACGTCGCCCTCTCCACCTGCCCGCCGCTTTGCCTTACCGCTCCAGGGTGACCATAAAGGGCTCAGCGGCAATGCGCACGCCCGCGCCGCTGAACACCGCACGGATGGTGTACTCGCCGGCGGGCAGCGCGCGGCCCTGGCTGTCGCGGCCGTCCCAGCGGATCGTTTGCACGTCCATGGTTTCGCCCGGGGCCACCTCGGTTACCACGATCTGCATGGTGCACAGGGTGTCGCGGGGATTGCCGCGCACCACCTGCCCGGCGGCGTTCAGCACTTCAAAGCGCACGTCGCAGGCACCGTGCTCCAGGCGAATAGGCTGCTCGCCCTGGTTGCTCAGGTCGAAGGTCCAGGTGGCGGCCTCACCCGCCTTCAGGCTGCCGGGGCCATTCAAGGTGGCCTGGTGGGGAATGTTCAGGGACGCGCCCGCAGTGGGCAGCGTGGTGGCCCCTGTTCCTGGCGTCGCGGTACCCGGCGCCGCTGGCGTGGTGGGGGCCGGCGCTGCCGGGGCCGATTTCCCTGGGGGCAGCGCCGGAATGTTGAAGATGCTCACCTGGGCGTGCGCCAGGGACGCGCCCAGCAGGGCGGCCGTCAGCAGCAGACGTGGGGTCATGGCCCCACTCTGAGCCTGCGGGCCTGACGCTGCGTGAGCCCCGCTGAAGAAAGCGTGAGGGTTTCTGGGCCTGTGCCCAGCTCCCCCCTAGCGCAGCAGGTCCAGCAGGGCGCTGTACAGGCCAATAAACTGGTCGTCGTCCAGCGCCTGGGTGTGGTTCCAGGTGGCGGCCACGCAGTACGTACGCCCGGCCGCCGTGGTCACCTGCGTGGTCAGGTTCAGCACACCGGGCTCGCTGCCGCCCTTGTAGCTGACGGTCTTGAAGGTGCCGGGCTGGGCCACGCCGGGGTTCAGCTGCGTGGCGGGCAGGGCGGCCACCTCGGCCATCAGGGCACACAGACGCGGGGCGCTCACGAACCATTCCACGTCCAGGGCCTGGGGGCCGTCCGGCCAGGTTTCGGGGGCGGGCAGGGGCAGCGCGGCGGTCCGGGCCAGCACCGCCCGGCGGGCCTGCTCATTCAGACCAGCGGCGCGGTAGTCGCGCAGCAGTTCGGCGTTGGCAGGATTTTTCAGGATGAACGCCTCACGGGTGCTGACCATCACGCGCACGCCCAGGCGCCGCTCCACGCCCTCGCGGCCCACCGCCCGCAGCAGCAGGTCGGTGGCGGTGTTGTCACTCACCGAGATCATCTGCGCGGCCAGTTCCTGCAGGGTCAGGCGGCGGCCCGCAGGCACTTTCTCCAGCGCGGCGCTGGAGAACACCCGGTCGGCGTCTTGCAGGGTCACCTCGTCGGTCCACTTCAGGCGCCCGGCCTGCACCTGCGCCTGCAACTCGCCCAGCACCGCCAGCTTGAACGCCGAGGCCACCGCCAGCGGCCGGCCCGCGTTCAGGCTGAGACGGGCCGGGCCGCCCACCTCCTGCACCAGCACGCTCACCTGCCCGGGGAGGGCCGCAAAGGCGGCGCGGGCCTCGTCCAGGGTGGTGACCTTCACCTCGGGGCGCGGCGGGGCGATCAGCAGCCCCTCAATGCGGCCCTGGTCGTCCAGCGCCAGGGCGCGCACCTGCACCTTGCCGTTCGAGAAGGTCAGCGTGGCGCCCTCGCCGGCCAGGGCGACGGTTTGCAGGGTGCCGAACTGGGCGCGCAGGCTGTCCAGCAGGGCACTCAGCTGGGCAGGGGGCACGGCCTGCAGAAATTCGGGCGTGAACAGGGCGGGGTCCAGCGGCGTGACGAACAGGGCGCGCAGCACCGCTTCCCGCTGGGCGGTCACGCTGTCCGGGGTGGGCGAGCTGAAGCGCAGCGCCACAATCCGGCCCTGGGCATCCAGCGACAGGGCCGACACGATCAGCTCGCCGCGCTCGAACACGGCGCGCAGGGTGCCGCCCTGGTCCTGCAGGCGCTGGAAGCTGCCCAGCTCGCGGCGGATGTTTTCTAACCCCGCCTTCAGCGTGGCCAGCGGCACCTGTGCCAGAAAGCTGGGGGCAAAGTCGGCCTCCTGGGCCTGCCCGCTCAGCACGCGGGTCACGGCCTGGGCGGGGGTGGGGGCCTGGGCGTCCACGGTGCCAGAGAGCGAGAGGGTCAGGGCGGCGGGGACGATGGAAAGAAAGCGCATATCAGGAGCTACGCGGGGGCGCGCGCCCGGGTTCCGGGCCCTGTGACCAGCCCCCCGTGACCCCGCCCCCAGCCGCCCCGGACCCTGCTTTATACTTCGCGGCATGATTGACGCGGCCCAGATTTCTCATCTTGCGCAGCTGGCGCGGCTGCACCTGACCCCGGAGGAACGCGCAGCGATGGCGGACGACCTGGGGCGCGTGCTGGGGTACTTCGAGCAGCTGAACGAACTGGACACAGAGGGCGTGGCCGAGATGCAGCGCCCCGTGGCCCTGGTGAACGTGCTGCGGGACGACGTGCCCGGCGAGGTCTTCGCCCCCGAGGTGGTCATGGCCCTGGCCCCCGAGCACCTGCCCGACGGCCACATTCGCGTGCCGCGCACCGTGGAGCAGGACTGATGCGGGGCCTTCAGCTCACAGCGTGCCGGGGAGCGCGATAATGCTGGACCTGAAATTTATCCGTGAACACGCCGGCACCGTCAAGCACGCCGTGCAGGTCAAGGGCCTGAGCCTGGACATTGACGAGCTGCTGCGCCTGGACCGCGAACTGGTGGAACTCAAGCAGCGCGTGGAGGCCATGCAGGCCGAGCGCAACGCCAACGCCAAGCTGGTGCCCAAGGCCAGCCCCGAAGAGCGCCCAGGCCTGATTCAGAAGGGCAAGGACCTGGCCGAGGAGATCAGGGCCCTGGAACCCGCCCTGCGCGCCCACGAGGACAGCCTGAAGCAGTTGCTGCTGCGCGTACCCAACATTCCGCACCCCAGCGTGCCGGTGGGTAAGGACGACAGCGAGAACGTGGAACTGCGCCGCGAAGGCACGCCGCCCGCCTTTGCCTTTGCGCCGCTGGACCATGTAGAACTGCTGGACAGGCAAGGCTGGAGTGACCCCGAGCGCGTGGCCCGGGTGTCGGGCAGCCGCAGTTATCTGCTCAAGGGCGAGGCGGTCATGCTGGAAATGGCCGTGCTGACCTTCGCGCTGGATTTCCTGGCGGGGCGCGGCTTCACGCCCCTGTCCACCACCGCGCTGGCCCGCCCCGACGCCTTTGTGGGCAGCGGGCATTTCCCCGGCGGCGAGGATCAGGTTTACAAGATTGAAGGCGACGAGCTGATGCTGGCGGGCACCGCCGAAGTGCCGGTGAACAGCCTGTACGCGGGCGAGCAACTGGCGGCCGAGGCGCTGCCGGTCACTTACGCGGCGATCAGCGCGGCCTTCCGCAGCGAGGCGGGGTCGGCGGGGCGCGACGTGCGCGGGCTGATTCGCGTGCATGAGTTCCGCAAGGTGGAGCAGTACGTGCTCTGCCGCGCCGACGAGGCCGAGGGCCTGCGCTGGTTCCAGACCATCCTGGGCAACGCCGAGGCCCTGCTGCAGGCCCTGGAACTGCCCTACCGCGTGGTGCAGAACTGCACGGGCGACATGGGGGCCGGCAAAGTGCTCATGTACGACCTGGAGACCTGGGTGCCCAGCGAGGGGCTGTACCGCGAAACGCATTCGTGCTCGTACCTGGGCGACTGGCAGGCGCGGCGCACCGGGCTGCGCTACCGCGACGAACACGGCAAGCTGCTGTACGCCCACACCCTGAACAACACCGGCATTGCGGTGCCGCGCATTCTGGTGCCCCTGCTGGAAAACCATCAGCAGGCCGACGGCACGGTCCGCGTGCCCGAAGCCCTGCGCCCGTATCTGGGGGGCAAGGCGGTGCTGGGGCGGGCCGTGAGGTAGAAGAGGCGGATGGCAGAAGGCAAAGGGCAGATGGCTTGCGGGCTGTCTGCTTTTTTCGTATGGCTGGCCGGGAACGCTGGCCTGGTGTGCCCAGAGCTCAGAGCCTCTTTATCCCTGGTCTGGCCGGCTCGCCGTCCCATCCCCGCTTAGGGCGTCTTGTTCCCCTTCCTGACCCAACAGGTACAGCTCCAGAATCTGCACTGCTGCGGCCTCATCCTCATCGGCGGCGCCCAGGTCGCGGGCGCGGCGGGTGGTAAAGCGTTCGTCCTGGTAGGCCACGCGGTAGCCGCGTTCCTGCAGCACACGGCCAAAGGCGCGCACGCGGTCGGCGGCGGGGCTGGGGGCGCCGTCGGTGCGCAGGGGCAAGCCCAGCAGCAGCAGCGTGGCGCCCGCATCCTCGACTTTCAGGCGCACGGCCTTCAGGTCCAGGGGCAGGCGCTTGCGGTCCACGCTGCCGCGCCCGAAGGCCAGTCGCCCGGCGCTCACCGCAAAGCCAATGCGCGACTTGCTGACATCCAGGGCCAGAACCACGGGCGGCGCGGGATCACTCACGGCCCGGAGTGTAGCAGGGCACTGTTCGGGCGCTACCCTGGGGCCCATGACCAGTGAGCCCGTCATCCGCACCCAGCTCAAGGCGCACGTCCTGACCCTGACCCTGAACCGCCCCGACAAGCTGAACGCTGCCAATGACGAGTTGCTGCTGACCCTGACCCGGGAGCTGCAGCAGGCCGACGAGGACGAGGCCGTGCGCGTGGTGGTGATTACCGGGGCCGGGCGCGGCTTCTGCGCCGGACAGGACTTAGGCGACGTGGCCGGGCGCGACATGACCTTCACCGAGCACCTGCACCACACCTACAACCCTCTGATCCGCACCATCAGGGGGCTGGGCAAGCCGGTGCTGACTGCTGTGAACGGCGTGGCGGCGGGCGCGGGGGCCAGCCTCGCCCTGGCCGGCGACATCCGCCTGTGGGCGCAGGGGGCCAGCTTCATTGAGGTGTTTTCCAACATTGCCCTGATTCCCGATTCCGGCAGCACCTGGACCCTGCCGCGCATCGTGGGTTACCACCGCGCCTTTGAGCTGATGGCCCTGGCCGAGCGGGTGCGCGCCGACGACGCCCTGAAGCTGGGCCTGTGCGAGCATGTGTTCCCCGACGAGACCTTCGCGGACGACGTGCAGGCCTACGCCGAGCGCCTGGCTGCCCGCCCCGCCCACGCCCTGAAGCTGACCAAACAGGCCCTGGTGGCCGCCCAGACGAGCACCCTGGACGAGGCCCTGGACCAGGAAGCGATTCTGCAGCAGGTGGCGGGCGATCACTGGGAGCACAAGGAAGGCGTGGAGGCATTCCGGGCCAAGCGGCCGGCGCAGTTTATTCGGGAAGAGGGGTAGGGCCAGGACGTCGAGGGGTCAAGACGTCGGGGCGTCGAGGGGGTGGGGGCTGGTGCACCACTTGGGCTGAAGTGGAAAGGGCGGCGCTCAATCCCATCAGAACGACACAGGCGGCCTGAACCACAGAAGGGCCCTGCACCGGGTGTTTCCCGACCCCTCGACGGCTCGACCTCTCGACTCACCTCTGTGCCACAAAAAAACCCAGGCGCCCGCTTGGACGCCTGGGCCCCTGCCCCCTTACTTGTCCAACGGGTCTGGGTTGCGGCTGGCCATCTTGCCTTCTTCGATGGTGTTGTCGTGGCGGAACTGCTTTTCGCGTTCGCCTTCCAGGGCCACGCCCGCGCGGTGGTCGCCGGGTTCCAGGCGCTTGTCGCTGTGCTGCATGGTGGGGTCGGGGGTGGTGGGCACGCCGGCCGGGCGCTCGTCGGGGGTGTGGTCGGCGGGGGTCACGTAGGGGTCGCGGTCGGTCATGGTGGCCTCCTGGTGGTGGGGTCGGGGCATGGCGTCGGGGACGGTGGGCTCGGTGGCGGCGCCCGGCGGGGTGGCGGGCCTGGGGCTCAGGCCCCCCGGGGCGGCGTCGGCGGCGGGCTCAGGCTCGGTGTTCAGCTCGGCCATCAGGCGCTCGCGGGCGCGAATCTCGTCTTCCAGGCGCCGCACCTCTTCCTGAATGCCAGAGAGCACGTCAGCCGGGGCCCCGGCGTGGTACGAGCGGCCCAGGCGGGCGTACAGGGCGTCGAGTTCGCGGCCCAGCTGAAAGATTTCCATGCGCAGCCGCGCGGCGTGCGCCACCTCTTCGCCCCGGCGCTGCACCCGCTCGGCGCCCCGTTTGACGGTATTGAGAATGTTGTCCAGCATAGGGGCAGTGTGCGCCCGCAGCAGGTGAGGTTGGGCCGGGTGGGCTGCAGAAAACCTTAACGGGGGCAGACCTTGGGCCATGAGCCATGAGCCATGAGCCATGAGCCATGAGCCATGAGCCATGAGCCATGAGCCATGAGCCATTTTCCCGTCTGGGTTAGGGGCTAGCGACCGCCTCGGGAGGTTGGGGGACGGCGTCGGCGCTGCCGGCCAGCAGGGGCCACAGGGCCAGGGGAATGGCGGCGTCCCAGCCCTGGGGGTGGCAGGCGGCGGGGTAGGGGACGGGGGGCGTGTGGGCTTCTCGGGGGAAGCCGGCAAACAGTTCGCTGAGGCGGTGGTCGGGGGCGGCGCGGGCGGCGTCAAAGAGGGCGCGGGCCACCTGCTGGGCCTGGGCATGCAGGCCGCAGCGGGCCATGCCCAGGGCCGCCAGGGCAGTGTCGTGCGGCCACACGCTGCCGTTGTGGTACGACACCGGGTTGTAGCGCCGCTCCCCGGTGCCCAGGGTGCGAATGCCCCAGCCGCTCCACAGTTCCGGGCCCAGGGCGCTGGCGGCCACCTGCGCCGCGTAGGGCGGGGCAATGATGCCGGTGCACAGGGTATGGGCCGCGTTGCTCACCAGCACCCGCAGCGGCTGTTTATCGCCGTTCAGGCCGTGCACGTAGGTGCCGCGCTCCGGCCACCAGAAGGCCCGCTGAAAGGCCGCCTGCAGCGCCAGGGCCCGCGCGTCCCAGGCCTCGGCGGCTCCGGGTTCGCCCAGCTGGCGGTACATGCTGGCCGCCGCGCGGTAGGCCGCGTAGGCGTAGCCCTGGACCTCGATCACTGCCACATGGCCGCTGACATCCACCCCGTCCTCGGTAAAGGTGGAGTCGCCGCTGTCTTTCCAGACCGCGTTGGTGATGCCGTTGGGGTCCGGGGTGTATTCCAGAAAGCCGTCGCCGTCGGGGTCGCCGTCGTGCAGGCACCAGGACAGGGCGGCTTCCCAGTGGGGCCGTAGGTCGTGGGCCAGCGCAGGGTCGGCCTGGGCCAGTTCGCCCACCAGCCACACGAACAGCGGCGTGGCGTCGGCGGTGGCGTAGTAGGGGCGGTGCGGGGTGTGGCCCAGGCGTGTCAGCTCGCCCACCCGCAGTTCGTGCAGAATCTTGCCGGGCTGCTCCAGGGTCACGGGGTCGTGGCGCACGCCCTGGTGGGCGGCGAGGTAGCGCGCCACCGTGCGGGCCAGCTCGGGCAGGTGGCGGTGCACCATCAGCGCCATCAGCATGGAGTCGCGGCCAAAGGGCGCCACGAACCAGGGCAGCCCCGCCGCCGGAAAGGCGCCGTGGTCGGTCTGAAAACTCAGGCTGCGCAGGTCGGCCACGCTGCGCTCCAGCACCTGCTGGTCGGCGGGGTCGGGCAGCCGCACCTGGGCGCGCAGCCTCTCGGTGAGGGCGCGGTATTCGGCCAGCAGCGCCGCCGGGTCGCCGGGGGTAGGCGTCTCATCGTCCTGCAGGGGAAAGACGCTCACCTGCAATTGGGTGTGGGCGTCTGGCAGTGTCCAGACCAGGGCCTCGCCGTCCCAGGTGGCGGGCAGGCTGGCCTGCACCACGGTGCGGCTGCGCAGGCCGTCGCCCGCCGCATATGCGAAGGTCACGCCCTGGGCGGTGGCCTGGGCCTTAACCGCCCGCGTGCCCAGGCCGCCGGGCCAGCCGCGCACCTCGAACATATCCAGGTAATCGGCGCCCAGGTACAGCTTCAGTTCGTGGGGGCCCTGGCCCCGGTAGCGGGTGACCTGCAGGGTGTCGCGCAGTTCGGTGGCGCTCAGGGTGAGGTCGCGGCGCAGGCCCACCTTCATGGTGTAGCCCACGTTGGCGTTGGCGGCCTGCTCGTGCAGCCAGAAGGGGGCGCGTTCCTGCTGCAGCAAGGGCTGGGGCGGCTGGCCGTCCAGGCGCCACTCGTAGCGCGACAGCACCCGCGTGTCGCGGCGGTACAGCCCGCTTTCGCCCTGGGCCACCACGTACTGGGCGTCGCCCACCAGATAAAGGTCGTTGTCTTTAAGAACCGTGCGGGTGTTGAGCATGACCGTCCTTGGAAGAAGAAAAGGGAGGGGGCAGCGGCGCGCGCCTAGCCCTTCACCGCGCTGTCGGCCCCGGTGTCCACGAAGTAGCGCTGGAACACCACAAACAGGATGATCACCGGAATGGCGCTGAGCACCGCCCCGGCCAGAATCAGGCCGTAGTCGCCCTGGCCGCCGTACAGTTCGCGGAAGTTGGACAGGCCCACCGTGAGGGTGAAACTGGTGTTCTCGCGCAGAATCACCAGCGGCCAGAAAAAGTCGTTCCAGGCGCCCTGAAACTGGGTGATCGCCAGGGCGATCAGGGCCGGGCCCGCCTGCGGCAGCATCACGCGGAAGAAGGTGGTCAGGGTGCCCGCGCCGTCAATGGCCGCCGATTCCTCCAGTTCACGCGGCATCCCTTCAAAAAACTGTTTCATCAGGAACACGCCGCCCGCTGCCACCAGCCCCGAGAGCCACAGGCCCCAGATGTTCAGCAGGTTCAGGTCCTTGAGCAGCACGTAGTTGCTCACCAGATTGACCTGGGTGGGCACCATCTGCACGAACAGCACCGCCCCCAGGAAAATCAGGTTCTTGCCGGGAAACTGCATGCGGGCCAGCGCGTAGCCCGCCAGCGAGCAGAACACCACGGCCGCCGCCACCCGCAGGAAAGCGTACAGGAACGAGTTCATGACCCAGCTGAAAAACAGGCTGCGGCCACTCTTGCCGTCACGGGTTTCGTTAAAGGCCCGGCGGTAGTTGTTGAAGGTGTAGCCCAGCACCCCGGGCGTGATGTTGCGGTAGGCGAACGAGCGCCCGAAGTTCTGGCGGTCGCTGGGCGGCAGGGTGCTGCCCACGATGCTCTGGCCGCGCACCACGTCCACCTGCAGCGGCGTGCGCTCGAAGAGGGGCCCGCGCAGGGCGTAGCCGCCGGGGCCACGCACCAGTTCCACGGCCTGCCCCTCGTTCAGTTCGTACTGCTTGGCCTGGGCTTCGGGGGTGTCCAGCACCACAGGCACCACCTCGCCCCCGGGCAGCCGGGCACGCAGATTGGCGTCTGGGGCCACCAGCACGGCGCGGACGGGGTCGCCAGTCTGGCGGGTGAGCACCGGGCTTTTCACCGTCACGCGGTAGGTGCGCACGTCGCCGCGCTGGGCCAGCGGCTCGGTGGTGATCGCCGCGTAGTCCTTGGCCTGGGCCTGCCGCGCCACCGCCACCAGACTGACAGGCTGGTAGGGAAAGAGGGCCACGGTGGGCGGGGTCTGCGGCGCGCCGGCAGGCGACTGCACGCTCACCTCAAAGCTCACGCTGCGTCCGGGGCTCAGGCCGCCCTGCCAGCCGTCGCCCCCGCCCTGCACGCCCAGCTGCCACGCCCGCGTGATGAACTGCGGGGTCAGCTGCGGAATCTTCAGGGTGGGCGGGTACTCGTTGGGGTTGTCTTTGAGGGAACTCAGCAGCCCGGTCACAAACGGACCCAGAAAGAAAAAGCTCATGACCAGCATGAAGGCGTACAGCCAGCCCGCGCGGGCCCAGCGGCGCCGCGCCAGCCAGCGGTCGCGGGCCTGGGGGGTCTGGTGGGCCGGGGTGCCCGGCAGCGCAGCGGTCATGTGGCCTCCGAGGGAAAAAAGCGGCGCTGCACAAAGACCATCGCCAGAATGATCAGGGCCAGGATGATCGCCGCCGCCGAGGCCATGTTCACCGGCGCGGCCCCGGCCTTGAAGGTGTTGGTGTACACGTAGTACGCCAGCGTGACCAGCGTATCGGGCGGCGCGGCGCTGCCGATCACCGCCACCTGATCGAACATCTGCATGGTGCCGATCAATCCCACGGTTACCACGTAAAAGGTCACCGGGCGCAGCATGGGCACCGTCACGCGCGTCAGTTTCTGCCAGGGGGTGGCGCCGTCAATATCGGCGGCCTCGTACAGCGCGCCGGGAATGTTCTGCAGCCCCGCCAGGAAAAACAGCATCAGCGTGGGAATGGTGGTAAAGGTGTTCTGAATGATCACCACCAGCAGCGGCACGCTCAGCACGCGCACCCCGCCCACCTCGATCCACTTGTCGGCAAAGTACTGGTAGTCAAAGGGGGCCACCTCACGCGCGCCCACCACGCCGGTCCAGGCCAGCAGCCCCGTGACCGCCAGGGCCCCCAGGGCACTCACCGCCGCCAGCGCGGGGTCCAGCCAGCCAGCGGGCAGGCGCCGGGCGCGCTCCCACAGCACCTGGCCCACCTGAAGGGCCAGCAGCGTGCCCAGAAAGGTGAGGATCAGGGGCTGGTACGCCTGCCACTGGGTGATCAGGTAGTTGGCGATGCCCCGGCGCTGAAACAACCACAGGAAAATCAGCGTGATGACCACCGAGGACGTGATGCTGGGCATGTACCACGCCGAACGGAAAAAGCCCATGCCCCGGATCTTGTTGTTCAGCGCCACGGCCATCAGCAGCGCGCCAATGGTCTGCAGGGTGGTGGTCACCAGGGCAAACACCAGGCTGTTGCCCAGGGCCCGGCGGAACGACGGATCGCCCAGCACGTCGGCGTAGGGGGCCACGCCGATAAGTTTCGGCGTGTTGAACAGGTTGAAGTCGGTAAACGAGTAGTACAGCGCCCGCCCAAAGGCATAGAAGAAAAAGATGGCCGTGGTGATCAGAAACGGCGCGAGAAACAGGTAGGCGGTCGGGGTCTGCGAGCGGTGCTGGCGCATAGGGGCCCTCCAGCCGGGCAGGGGAGAGGCGTCAGGGCCCCGGGCGCCCCTGACGTGGCGTGGTGAGGAGGGGTGGGGTGAGGGGACGTGCCTGTCCCTTCACCCACCCTCCCGGGGCCCCCTCTCCGCTAGGCAGCGCTCTGAGGCCCAGAAGCGGAGAGGGGCAAGGGCCTATCCGTCCCTCAGCGGTTCTGGAAGGTGCTCATGTCGGCCTGCGCTTTTTTCAGCGCGTCGGCGGCACTCTTCTGGCCGCTCAGCACGGCGGCCAGGGCCTCGTTGATCGGCTTGCTCCAGTCGGTGCCCTGGGGCCCGAAGGTAAAGGCGCGCACGTTGCCGTCGTCGGCGCCGTCGAAGACCAGGCGGCTGTTCACGGCGCCGGGGTCGGTCTTTTTAAAGTAGGCGTTGCTGGTCAGCGCCGTGCGGCTGGGAATGGCGAGGCCCTGTTCCAGCACGTACTGCTGCACCTGCGGGCTGGTGAGGATGTTCAGCACCTTCAGCGCGGCCTGCCGGTTCTTGGTGCCGCTGTTGATGGCCCAGCCCACGGTGTACAGGAAGTTGCCGCGCGTGCCGGTCTTGGTGTACTTGGGCATCAGGGCGGTGCCGAACTTCAGGTTCGGGGCGTTGTCGCGCAGGAAGTTCACGATCCAGCTGCCTTCTATGGCGACCGCCACCTTGCCGGTTTTCAGGCAGCCGCCGGTCCAGCCCTCGCTGACCTCGCTGGGCTGCACGCCCACCTTGTTTTTCGCCAGCCCCGTGTAGAAGTTAAAGGCTTCCACGAACCGGGGATCGGCCAGATTGGTTCTGCCCTTGCTGTCGAACTGCTGCCAGCCGGTGGCAAAGGCAAAGGCCCCAAAGCGGTCCCAGTTGGGCTGCAGGCAGATGCCCGCGTAGTCCGGGCCCAGTTTCTGCTTCAGGGTGGTCAGCTTGGTCTGCAGGGTGGCCCAGGTGTCGTTGTTGTTGGGGTAGGGCACGCCCGCTTCGTCGAACAGGTCGCGGTTGTACACCAGGGTCAGGGTGTTGAAGTCCTTGGCGACGCCGTACAGGCGCCCGTTCCGGGTAAAGGCGCTGTTCAGGCTCTTGATAAAGGGGCTGGTGTTCACCAGACCGTTCAGCGGCAGCACCTTGCCGGTGGCCACGAAGCCGTCAATGGTCTCGGCGGGCAGGTAAAACACGTCCCCGGCGTTGCCGGCCGCCAGCAGGGTGGTCAGCGCCTTGTTGTAGTCGCCCTGCAGCGGCTCGTAGACCACGGTGATGCGGTCCTTGGCCAGCGCGGGCTTCACAAAGCGGTTGATCAGGTCGCCCACCACGGCCGGGTCGGTGCCGCCGTAGCCGTTGATCTTGATGGTGGTCTGCGCCTGCGCAGTCTGGGCGGCAGCGGCGGCAAGCACGGCGAGGCTCAGGAGCACGGTCTTTTTCATGGCGTCCCTCCGGGGGGTGGCGCGACAGTGGCGCCGGGCATCAGGTGCACAGGAATGAATTCGCCCCGCGCGGGCAGGCCGCGAATGGCCTCCTGCACCAGGGTCAGGGCGGTGGCGGCAATGCGGGGAATGTCCTGGGCGACAGTGGTCAGTTTCAGCGGAATGGGCAGTTCGGGCAGGCCGTCAAAGCCCACCACGCTGACCTCGTGCGGCACGCGCACGCCCAGGTCGTCCAGCGCGGCCACGGCGCCAGCGGCACTCTCGTCGCTCTGGGCAAAGAGGCCGGTAAAGCGCAGCCCCCCTTCCCAGGCGCGGCGTACGGCGCGGTAGCCGCCCAGCACGGTGAAATCGCTGGCAATGGTCTGCAGGGTGGCCCCGGCGGCGCGCGCCGCGTCCCGCGCGCCGTATTCGCGGTCCTGGGCCACCTGGCTGGGCCCGGCCCCCAGGTAGGCCAGCTGGCGGTGGCCCGCGCCTGTCAGCTGCCGCGTGGCCAGCCGCGCGCCGCCCACATCGTCCGGCGCCACCCAGAAGGCCCCCGGCTGGTGCCCGATCAGCACGGCCGGCACCCCCTGGGCCGCCAGATAGCTCAGGCGGGAGTCGCCGTCCACGGCGTGCATCACCAGCACCGCGCTGGGCAGCCGGGCCATGCCCTGCAGGTCGGCGCGCAGGTCCACCAGTTGCACGCCCTGCGGGGCCGTCTGGCTTTCCAGCGCCCGGCGAAACAGCACATGGTAGGGGTGCAGCAGCGGATCGTCGCGGTCCAGCGACAGCCCCAGCGTCTGCCCGGTGCGCCAGCTCAGGTGCCGGGCGGCCGGGTCCGGCGCGTAGCTCAGCTGCGCCATCACGTCCTGCACCCGTTGCCGGGTGCGCGCCGCCACGGTGCTGTGGCCGTTCAGCACGCGGCTGACCGTGCCCTTGCTCACGCCAGCGGCGCGGGCGATGTCGTCGATGGTGGCGCGGGTCGTGGGGGTCATGGCTCCGATTCTGGCGGGCCCAGGCCGCTGGCGGGGGAGAGGTGAGGGGAGTGGGCAGACTGTAACCGGTTACAACACGGGCGCGAAGAGAAGTTGATGCCGCACTGAAGGCAAAGCAGGACAACGCACAGGCCCAGCGGCCCAGAAACTGTAAGCGGTTACAAAACCATCGTACTCCGGAAGTGCCGCCTGTCAAGTCGCGCTTGGGGCCCAAGGGTGCCCAGGGCCGTGGCGCAGGCTGGGCAAAGGCACGCCGCCTCCACCTCTTGCCCCCGCTCCCTTGTTGTTCCCTGCGGAGTACGGCCTCTCCGCTGGCCGGCTTGCTTCACTGGAGCATGACCCCCAACCCCGCCAGCCCCGAGCCCCTCAGCGCCGATCTGCCCACCCAGGACCTGCCCACCACCGACCTGAGCGACCTCTACCCGGACGCACAGGTGCTTCTGCCGCTGCTGGCCGACTATGGGGGCCGCCCCCGCTTTACCGGCGCGGCGGTGACCTTGCGGGTGCACGAGCACAACCCACTGGTACGCGCCGTCCTGGCCACCCCCGGCGAGGGTCGCGTGCTGGTGGTGGACGGTGGCGGCAGCCTGAACTGCGCGCTGCTGGGCGGGCTGCTGGGCGATCTGGCGGTGCAAAACGGCTGGGCCGGTGTCATTGTCCACGGCTGCGTGCGCGACACCGCTGAACTGCGCTGCCTGCCGCTGGGCGTGCGGGCCCTGGCTGCTCACCCGCGCCGCAGCGGCAAGGCCATGCAGGGTGAGCAGAACGTGCCGGTCACGTTTGCGGGCGTCACCATTCGCCCCGGTGACCGCCTGCACGCCGATGAAGACGGCATCGTGGTGCTGCCGGCTTAAGGGGCGCGGCCCTGTTCCTGGGTGCCTGAACCTGAGGCTGGGCCCCCTGGGACTGGGCTAGGCTGGGGGCTATGGCTTCGTTGCCGCCGGCGCCCCCCAAAATCCGCCCCCTGTGGGTGGCGCTGGGCTTTGTTCTGACGGGCCTGGGTGTGCTGGGCCTGCTGCTCCCAGGGCTGCCGGGCACCGTGTGGTTCGTGCTGGCCGCCGCCTGTTTCTCGCGCGGCGATCCGCGCTGGGAGGCGTGGCTGCTCTCGCGCCCGGTGGTGGGGCCGCTGGTGCAGGATTACCGCGCGGGGCGGGGCATGCCGCTGCGGGCCAAATGGGTGGCCTGCCTGTGCATCGTGCTGGCGGTGGCCTTCAGCGTGGGGCGCATTCCGGTGCTGGCCGGGCAGGTGGTCTGGGTGCTGCTGGGGTTCTCAGGCGTGCTGTACATCACGCTGCGGGTCCCCACACGGCGCTGAGGGTGGCAGCCCAGGCCACGCTGACGCCAGGAGCGGGGTCCTGCCCACGCCGCTGTTCCCTGCCGGCCTCCACTTCCCCCGCCCCACACCCCGCGCTGCGCCACGGTGTGCCGGCCCGGCCCGCGCGTAGACTGCCCCAATGCTCGACGGAGTCCTGGCCCGGCTGGACGAGGCCACCAACCCCCTGCCCCGCTTCACGGCCCCGCGCTGCCTGCTGGAACGTCAGGCGGTGGGGGGCTGCGACGCCTGCCACCGCACCTGCCCGCACGGCGCCATCGAGCTGGGCCCGCTGGGCCAGAGCGTGCAGATTGACCCCGCCAAGTGCACCGGCTGCGGCCTGTGCGTGCAGGTCTGCCCCAGCGGCGCTCTGGAATACAACCTGGAACCGGCCCTGCAAGCGGTCAAAGACCAGCAGGCTCCCAGCAGCCGCCCTGGCCCCGACGCCAGCCTCACCTGTGCCCCGAGTGGCGCGGGCGGCCCGGCGCTGCCCTGCCTGGGGCGCGTGACCCCGGCGCTGCTGTCGGCCGCCGGGGCCTGGGGCGCGCCGCTGACCCTGCTGCACGGCGACTGCGCCGCGTGCCCGGTGGGCGCCCCCGATGTGCCGGCCCGTCTGGAGCGGGTGCTGGACGAAGCCCAGCGCCTGCGCGCGCCCACCGGCCAGCCCGCCCGGGTGACCATCCGCCGCGCGGCGCCCGAGGACGGGGCGCGGGCCCTGACCGTGTCGCGCCGGGGGGCCTTTGGGGCCCTGTTCCGTGCGGGCAAGCAGCAGGTGGCCCACAGCCTGCCCGAGCAGCCCCTGCCGTTCGTGGACTGGAGCGTGCCTGAAGAGCGCACCCCCCAGGAATGGGTGTGGCGCGCGCGCAGCCTGAAGCCCGCCCCCCCGGAGGACGCCGCCATTTCCTGGCCCGCCCCGCTGGTGGACGACACCTGCATTGACTGCCCGGTGTGCGCCAACGTGTGCCCCACCGGCGCCATTGACCGCGACCTGCAACCCGACGGCGGCGTGCACCTGCTGCTGAACCTGAGTGCCTGCACCGGCTGCATGGCCTGCCTGCAGTCCTGCCCCCCCCAGGCCATCCACGCCCAGACCCACTGGCGCCCGGCCGCCTTCCGCGCGCCGCTGCTGCTGCGGGAGAGCGATTCGGTGATGTAGGGGTGTGGGAAGTGGGGTGTGGGAAGTAGGAAGTGGGAAAAGAGGGAGGCGGGACGCGGTGCGCGGTGGGCGGGAAGGTCGGGGCTTGACAGGCCCGCCGGGCTGCGTTAGGCAGTTTCTCTGCCATCTGCCATCTGCCATCTGCCATCTGCCATCTGCCATCTGCCATCTGCCACCCCCGCCCCCCTGCTCTATCCTGTCCCCCATGCGCCGCGCTGCCCTGCTGCTGTTCTGTCTGTTGAGCGCAGGCGCCCAGGCGCCCGAGGGGGGCGACACGGTGCGGCTGACGCGCGAGCCGGGCCTGGGTGCGCCGGCGCGCGGGGTGCTCTCGAAGCTGCCGCCGGGGGTGCGCGCGGGGGTGCTGGTGGTGGACCTGCGCACGCGGGCGGTGCTGGAAGCTCAGGCCCCCGACGACGCCTTTATTCCCGCCAGCACGGTCAAGCTGATCACGGCCAGCAGCGTGCTGGACGAACGCGGCGGGGCGTCGGGGGTCTGGACGGCCGAATTGACGGTGCCCGCCGCCCAGGTGGGCCGCGCGCAGGTGTCGCACCTGACCCTGCGCGGCAGCGGCGACCCCACGCTGGCGGTCACGGGGGCCTACAGCCTGCGGGCCCTGGCGCAGCAGGCCTACGCCCACGGCGTGCGGCAGGTGGGGGAGGTGCGGCTGGACCAAACGCCGCTGGGTGGCCCCTGGGCACAGACCCCGCTGGGTCTGCCCATGACCGCCCTGCGGCTGGCCGAGTGGCACGTCCGTCCCCCCGCCACCGCCGCCGAGGCCCACGCGCGCCTGGGGGCCGCGCTGGTGCAGGCGTTGCGCCGCGCTGGCGTCTCTGTCGCCTCGGCGCAGATTGGGCGCGCCGCCCCCTTCCGGCCCTACGTGCCCCCCGCCCGCACAGACGACCGGGGCCGCCCGCTGCCCCCGGACCCTTTCATTCCGCTGGCCCAGCGCCCCGAGCAGGGGGTGGCCAGTGTGCGCAGCGCCTCGCCCGCGCGGGTGCTGGCCGCCACGCTGCGCCCCAGCGACAACCTGCGGGCCGAAGAACTGCTCGCCACCCTGGCGCACCGCCCCGGCGGCAACGGCACCCTGGCCGGGGCCCTGGCCCGCGAGCGGGCGTGGCTGCGCCGCGTGGGCGTGGACCTGCGGGGCGTGCGCCTCACCGACGGCAGCGGCCTGAGCCGCGACAACCGCCTGACCGCGCGGGCCCTGGTCACGGTGCTGCGCGTCCAGTACGACCTGCCCCACCCCCTGCCCGGCAAGACGGGCCTGCCCGGCGCTCTGTACCGTACGCGGGGCAACGCCTTCATTGAGGCCCTGCCCCAGGCCGGCACCGGCGAAAACGTCCCCGAGCACGACGGGCGCGGCGGCACCCTGGCCCGGCGGCTGCTGGGCGCGGGGCTGGACGTACGCGCCAAGACCGGTACCCTGCCCGGGGTCAGTGCGCTGGCCGGCTACGTGACCGGCCGCAGCGGGCACCCCCTGGCCTTTGCGATCCTGATGAACGGCCCCGAGGAGGTCCCCATCCTGACCCTGCGCGCCTTGCAGGACGAACTGGTGCAGGCCCTGGCGGCGCGCTACTGACTCCCAGATCGCTAGGCCCTGATACCCCCACCGGGCCGCCCCCCGGCCGGGCGTGGAGTTCTTCACATGCTGGCCGGGGCATCGCCTAGACTCGGGGGCGTGATGAACGACGCAGGGATGAAGGTCATGCTGGCCACCGGCAACGCCGGGAAAGTGCGGGAAATACAAGAAGCGCTGTCTGGCCTGAACTGGACCCTCTCAAGCGTGAGTGGCCTGCCCCTGCCCGAGGAAACCGGGCGCACCTACGAGGACAACGCCGCCCTGAAAGCCTGCTTTGTGGCCCACATGACCGCCATGCCCGCCCTGGCCGACGACAGCGGCCTGGAAGTCGAGGCCCTGGGCGGCGAACCCGGCGTGTATTCGGCGCGCTACGGCAACTGGAACAGCGATGTAGAGCGCAACGTGTACCTGCTCGACAAGCTGCGCGGCCAGGCCAACCGCCGCGCCAAATTTGTGTCGGTGGTGATTCTGGCCCACCCCGACGGCCACGTTGAAACCTACCGGGGCGAACTGCACGGCACCCTGCTGGAAGGCCCGCGCGGCGACGGCGGCTTTGGCTACGACCCCCTCTTCGTGCCCGACGGCCACACCCGCACCCTCGCCGAAATGACCGTGCCCGAAAAGCGGGCCATCAGCCACCGGGGCCAGGCCCTGGCCGCCCTGGCCCACGCCTACCGCGAAGGCCCCCCCGCCCGCCCCGTCCCCACCACAAGCAACGAATAAAGCCCAGAAGCAACCGCCCACCCCATCCCGCAAAGGATGAGGTGGGCGTTGTTCTGGGTATGGAACTCGTCGGGCCAGAGACGTGCTGTTCAGCGATCACGCCTGAACCCCCGTGCCCACCCTTGTTTTGAAAAGTAGAACCTCCTGGGCCGCACCAAGCCGTCTTGCCCCTCGACCGCCCAGGTCCAGACGAGGCCGTCGTGCCCGAAGGGCGCGGGCCATTGCGCGTTACCAGCGGATGGCGTCGAAGCCAGACACGTTACTGAATGGAGCAAGCCATCCAACTTCAGTAAAAACTCTTGCCCAGCGCAGCGCCGCTCCCCCCTGCCCCTCTGGGGTAGGGGGGCTGGGGGGGTGGGGCAACCTCACCTACCCCTGCCCATGCTCCCGAACATCCGTCTTCAACCGCATCAAAATCGCCCCCATCCCCCGAAGCCGCATCGGCGTGATCAACTCCGTCAGCCCCATGTCCATATAAAACTGGTCCGGAATATTCAGAATCTCCTCGGGCCGCGCCCCGTCCAGCGCCTCATGCAGAATGCCCGCGTAGCCGCGCACGGTCGGCGCTTCCTCGGGCACCTTGAAATACAGGTGCATGCCCCCAGCCTCGTCCTGCTCGGTCACCAGGAAAAACGGGCTGGTGCATTCGGGCACGGGCTTCAGGAACTCCGGGTGCTCCAGGTACTTCTCCGGCAGGCCGGGCAGCTTCTTGCTGTATTCCAGCAGGGCCTGCAGCCGCAGCGGTTTGGGCGCGCTGCGGAACAGATTCACGATGCTCTGCAGCTTTTCGGGGAGGGGCGCGCTCTCGGTCATGCCCGCCACTGTAGCGCCCGCCCCGGCGGGGGAATGGGGTGGGCTGTCCAGTTGACCACTTTTGTCAATAACTGTGGCCGAAGGGTACAATCCGGGGGCAAATTGAGCTGGGCCCGCGCCCGCCGCAGGAGGCACACCTATGGATTACGCGAAAGACGTTCTTGTCAGCACCGACTGGGTCGCCCAGAACCTGAACACCCCCGGCGTTCGCCTCATCGAGGTGGATGAAGACATCCTGCTGTACGACACCGGCCACATTCCCGGCGCCGTGAAGCTGGACTGGCAGACCGACCTGTGGCACCCCGTGGAGCGCGACTTCATTACCCCCGAGGAAGTCAGTGCCCTGCTGGGCCGCCTGGGCATTGGGCCCGACGACCAGATCATCCTGTACGGCGACAAGAGCAACTGGTGGGCCGCCTACGCCTACTGGTTCCTGTCCTACAGCGGCGTGAAGAACCTGAAGCTGATGAACGGCGGGCGCCAGAAGTGGATCGCCGAGGGCCGCGAGACCACCACCGACGCGCCCCAGGTCGAGGCGACCCAGTACCCGGCACTGACCCGCGACGACTCGCTGCGCGCCTTCCGCGACGAGGTCAAGGCGCACCTAGAGAGTGTCAAGAGTGGCGCGGGCGCCCTGGTGGACGTGCGCAGCCCCGACGAGTTCAGTGGCAAGGTGACCCACATGCCCGCCTACCCGCAAGAAGGCGTGCTGCGCGGCGGCCACATTCCCGGCGCCCGCTCCATTCCCTGGGCCAAGGCCACCAACGAGGACGGCACCTTCAAGAGCGCCGAGGAACTGAGGGCCCTGTACGAAGGCGAAGGCGTGACCCCCGACAAGGACGTGATTGCCTACTGCCGCATTGCCGAACGCAGCAGCCACAGCTGGTTCGTGCTGCGCGAACTGCTGGGCTACCCCAAGGTGCGCAACTACGACGGCAGCTGGACCGAATGGGGCAACGCCGTGGGCATGCCCATCGAGAAAACCTACAGCGAAGCGTAAGACCTCGGTTTTTCCGCGCGGCCAGTCCCTCCCAGGGCTGGCCGCTTTTGCGGCCCGCGTCCTGTACGCTGGCCCCTATGGTGCGGCGATCACTGGTGCGGATTCAGGCTGAGAAAGGCGAACTGAGGCTGGACGTGCTGCCCAGCGGCCAGGTGGGGCTGTCCTTTGCTGGCCGGCAGGAACGGTTCGGGACTATTGAGGCCGCTTTTGAAGGGGCGGCCCTGTGGCCCGGCCTGCCCGCTCACCTCTACGACGCGCTGGCCTGGGAACTGGACCTGCTGGCCGGGCACGGTGCCGGACGCTGGACTGGGGAAGACGGTTAGGCAGGAGGAGCGCTCTCATCGGCTGGGCGCGTTCCTCTGCTCCCCTCAGGCCAGCCGCGCCTCAATAATCTGCGCCGCGCGGGTGGGCCCCCCGGCCTGCTCAAATGCCCTGCGCAGATCGCGGCACCGGCCCCGCACCGCCGTATCGTGCACCAGGGCGTCCACCGCCGCCCGCAACTGCCGGGCGCTGCGCTGGAAAGGCTGCAGGGTGCGGCCAATGCCCAGCTGCGCCACCCGCTGGGCAATGGTGAACTGGTCGGCAGCCTGCGGCACCGCCACCACCGGCACCTCCTGCGAGATGGCTTCAGACACGCTGTTCATGCCCGCGTGGCTCACAAAGACGCTGGCGCGTGACAGCACCTCCAGCTGCGGCACGTAGGCCCGCGCCTGAATATGGTCGGGCAGCGGCCCCAGCACGGCAGGATCGGTGCGGTCGCCCACCGACAGGATGACCTGATAGGCGCCGTCGGCAAAGGCCGCCACACACTGGCGGAAAAAGTCTGGCTTGCGGTTAAACACCGTGCCCAGCGACACGTACACCAGCGGCCGGTCGTCCAGCGGCCCCAATGTCGGCGGCTGCTCGGCGCGGGGCGCCACCGACGGCCCGATAAAGTGAAAGTGCGCCGGGAACCGCTCGCCACGCGGCTGAAAGGCCTGCGCGGTGCAGACCAGAACGTCGTCACCGTCCATGGACAGCAGATCAAACTGGGTCTGCATGGGCGGGGCCGCGTACTGCCGGGCCAGCTGCGCGGTCAGGCGGCGCAGTTCCAGCACCTCCCGGCCGCCGGGCAGCGGCGCGGGACCCACGTCCAGGGCCATCAGCATGGGGCGGGGCGGCAGGACCCCTGGCCCCAGGGCAAACCCACTGCTGATGTTCACCAGGGGCAGCTTCAGCGTGCGGGCCACCATGCGGCCCCACAGGCACATGAAGTCTGCCAGCACGCCTGCAGGCGCCAGGGCCTCGACTTCGGCCAGCAGCTGGGGCAGCAGCGCGGCGGCGCAGTGGGCCTGCGCCAGGGCGTAGGCGCTCAGGCGGGGCTGCTGTGAGCGCTCTACCGACCGGAAATCCCAGGCAATGGGCCGGAAGGTGGCGCCCGTGGCCTCAATTTTCGCGCGCACTTCCTCGCCGCAGTAGTACACGACATGGTGTCCACGCTGAACGAGTTCGCTGACGATGGGCAGGGTGGGGTGAACATGCCCCAGCGCCGAGAGAGTAAAGACAACAATGGTACTCATTCCCACACTCTACGGGCCGCGTCCGGCCGCTGGCCGCTTGACGGTCTAGAGCCTCGGTGGTGGTGCCCCTTCGGGCCCAGGGCAGGCGGGTGCATAGGTTGACAGGGCCTGAATACCGCTCTATCTTGAAGAAATCAAGGCGGCCTGCGGGTCGCCTTTTTTGCTGGGCCGCTTTCGAGAAACGGCGCCGATGCTGGGTTTCGCTGGCCCCTCTTGCGCTGATGCACCTGCGACCTCTGACCAGCCACCAGCGCGGGCGGCCCCAAGGTTCAGAAAAGTGTCATAGGCGGCACTCTAGGCTAAAGGCATGATGGGAGTTCTTGTCGCCCTGGCCGTGCTGGCTGCGCTCGCTCTGGTCTGGGCTCTGGCCCGGCGCCGCCGTCCCCCCGCCGCGCCCCCGGCCACCCCGGCGGACCGGCCCTCGGGCGTGCGCGTGGTGCCCACCCCGGCCGCCCCCTCCCCGGTGGTCAGCCCCCTGCCGCCCCAGACGGCCGCCCCTGTGCCGCCAGCCCCGGTCCAGGCCGCGCCGGCCCCCATTGTCCCGCCTGCCGCCCCTGTGGCGCCGGCCGTGGCAGCGACCGCCGTGACAGTGCCCGCTGTGGCGGCCCCCGCGTTCCTGACCCCTCCGGGCACCGCTGCCCTGGACGACCCCGACGCCATTCGCCCCGAAGTCAGCGCCGAAGCCGTGGCGACCGCCCGCGCCGCCGTGCAGGCCGACGTGCCCGACGAGGTGCTGTCCGACGCCCTGCTGGACGTGACCCCCGATGAACTGAAGCGCCTGATGGCCGCCGTTCCCGAGGACGTGATGGCCCGCGCCATCGGGCAGGTGGACGATGTGCGTAACCAACCTGTGAAGGCCGAGGACCTGCAACAGCTTCAGGGCCTGGGCAGCGCCTTGGACGATCTGGATATCTGGAGCTTCGGGGACGACAGCGCGGCGCCGGGCGGGCACAAGGCCTAACGCCCCCCTTCAAAACGCCCGACCCGTTCCAGCGGCCCGCCCAGTCCCTCCAGGCGGGCCGGCAGCGTCTCGGTGGGAATAGCCTTGCCCGTTGCCACGTCCACGGTGTGAAAGGTGGCGCGGCCCTGCGCCGGCCAGACGCTCAGCAGCGTGACGGTGCTGCGCGCGGTGCCCGGAAAACCCACGTAGGCCCGGCCCCCAATCCCTCCGGCCGACAGCACGTTCAGCCCGCCCAGTCGCCCCGGGTAAAAGGCCGCGTGGTGGCCGTGCAGGTAGGCCAGCACGTTGCCGTCCTCCATCACCTGCCGCAGCGCCCCGGCCTCGCGGATCACCTCGCCAGGGCGGTTCTTGTCGGCGCTGACCCCGGCCAGGGGGAGGTGGCCCAGCACCAGCCGCACCCCCGCCGCGCGGGCCGGCCCCGAGGCCAGTTGGGCCGCCAGCCAGCGGCGCTGCGCGGCGTCCACCGTGGGCCCGCTGGCGTCCAGGGACGCCACGAACACCTGCCCCCCGCCCAGCGTGAACGCGAAGCGAAAGGGAAAGCCCGCGCGGTCCACGTAGGCCAGGGCCGGGGCGTGCGCCTGCCAGTAGCGCGCGGCCTCGCGGCGGTCGCCGGGCAGGGCAGCGTCGTGGTTGCCCAGCGTGAAGGCGAAAGGCAGGCCCGCCTGGGCCAGCGGGGCGCGCACCTCGCGGTCAAAGGCGGCCCACATGGCGCGCACCTCCCCGGCACTCAGGCGGGGGCTCTGGCCGGCCACCAGATCGCCGGGCGAGAGCACCGCGTCGGGTCGCCACGCCTGCACCTGCGCCAGGGCGCGGCCCAGCAGCGCCGGGTACGTGGTGGCGCCGTAGGGGCCGTTGAAATCGCCCAGAATCGCCAGCCGCAGCGGGGGCGCTGGCGGCGGCGCGGCCGACAGCAGGGCGGGCAGCAGCAGGGCCAGCGGGGGGCGCGGAAGCGGCATGGCCGCACTGTCTCATGGGGTCTTGAGCAAATCATCAGCCGGGGCTGACCGGAGCGGGTCAGGCTGGGGCATGACCCCCGACGACCCCACCACCCCCAGAGACGCGCTGCCCGTGAACCCCACCCTGGCACCCCACACCGCCCCCGCCGCCGACCACCGCCCCGCCGAGCAGGGGCCGGCGCCGGACCACCTGCCCCCGGCCCCCGCCGTGCCCCAGCCCAGTGGCGACGGCCTGAGCAGCGCGGAAGTGACCGCCCTGGTGGGCGGCGCCGACCCCTCCATGACGGAAGCGAACCTGGCCCTGGAGAGCGCCGAGGGCCTGGACCCGACGACAGAGAGCTGAGCGCAAGCGCAGCCAGTCGTTCCAGCATGGGTGGCCTTCTGGGCCGGCGAGGACAGCGCTGGACCGGCTTTGAGGGTTGAGGTCCGCTCGGACCGCATCACTTCTCACGCTGCTCTCTGTGCTGAGGGGGCCGGCGCTGCGCGGCAGGCCGGGTGCGCCTCCGGCTTTGCCCCTAAGCTGGGCCCATGAAGTCCATGGCCGAGCTGCGCGCCGCGTGCGCCGCCCTGACGGGCTCGCAGGAAACCTTTCCCTTTGACGCCACCACCCTGGTCTTCAAGGTGGGGGGCAAGATGTACGCCCTGACCGACATCCAGGCCGAGCCCCTGACCCTGTCACTGAAGGTGCGCCCAGAGCAGGGGGACGAGCTGCGCGCAGCGTGGCCCGCCATCGCCCCGGGCTATCACCTGAACAAACGCCACTGGATCACGGTGACCCTGGACGGTACCGTGCCCGACGAACTGGTGGCTGAACTGCTGCGCGGCAGCCACGCCCTGGTCACCGCTGGCCTGACCCGCGCCGCGCGGGCTGAACTGGGTCTATGAGCGAGGGGCCTGTGCGGATCACCCTGGGCGCTGGCGAACAGCGCTGGCCGGGCTGGGTGCCCACGCAGCAGGCCACGCTGGACCTGCTGAAGCCCGCCAGTTTCGAGCGGTTCTTTGGTGGGACCCTGGCCGACGCCTTTCTGTGCGAGCACGTCTGGGAGCACCTGTGGCCGGAAGAAGGGGCGCAGGCGGCGCGGCTGGTCTTTCAGTATCTGAAGCCCGGTGGCCGCCTGCGCGTGGCCGTGCCGGACGGGCACCATCCGGACCCCGCTTATCAGGCGCTGGTCGCGGTCGGTGGCCCGGGGCCCGCCCATGACCACCGCGTGCTGTACACGCTCGAAACCTTCGCGCCCCTTTTCACGGCGGCGGGCTTCAAGGTCCAGCCCCTGGAATGGTGGGATGCGGGCGGCACCTTTCACCAGCAGCCCTGGTCGCCGGACGACGGCCCGGTGTACCGCACGGCCCGGCTGGACCACCGCAACGAGGCGTGGCGGCGGGGTCAGGGCCCAGCCGGGTTTACCAGCGTGCTGCTGGACGCGGTGAAGCCGGGCTAGGCCCCCAGCCGCCATTCAGCCCCAACAAACTGGCTGGACCGGATTACGCTATTTACATATTCCATTTGGCCGGGTAAGCTGGATGGTGAACAGCACCACCATTCCCCTGCGAGGTTGCCCATGATTGTCGAAACCAAGATTGTTGGTCGCCGGACCCCCTTTGAACGCCGCCCCTTGGAGGTGCCTGCTGGGCCGCAGACGCTGCGCAGCCTCCTGACCCATCTGGTCGAGCAGGAGGTGGCGGCCTACCACGAGCGCCAGAACAGCGTGGGCGTGCTGCGCGTGCTGACCGAGCGCGAACTGTCTGAGGCCACCCTGACCGGGCGCGTGAGCACCTCGCCCCAGGCGCCGGGTGGCACCGTGACCACCGAGGACGCCGTGCGCACCGCCCTGACCGGCTTTGGCGACGGCCTGTATTACGTGTTCGTGGACGACGAGCAGGTCGAGGCCCTGGACGCGCCGCTGACCCTGCGCCCCGACAGCACCCTGCTGCTGGTGCGCCTGACCGCGCTGGCGGGGGGCTGAGATGGACGTTCAGGAGTACCTGCGCCCCTTTCAGCAGCCCTGGAAGCCGGCCTTTCTGGCGCGGCTGGACACCCTGCCCGCTCCCCTGGCCGAGCTGGTGCGCGCCGAGGTGGAGCACCGCCCCGAGCGCGAAGGGCCGCCCACGCGCGAAGACATCCTGACTGACCACCTGCACGCCAGCACCCCCGCCGAGCGGCTGGCGCTGGCGCAGGTGTTCTTTCCGCAATTTCCCGAGGTAGCCGCTGCGGCCCTGGCCGCCCTGCTGACCCGCCACCCCTACCCGCAGGGCTACGCCCGGCGCGCCTTCCGGGCCCCGGGCGACCGCCGTATGGCCCGGCACGCCCTGAACTGGCTGTGGCAGACCTGGCAGGCCACGCGCGACTACCCGCAGGACCTCGCGTGGTTTGCCGTTCACGCCGGTCTGCTGAATCCCTGGGAGTCGCAGACCCTGGGCCTGCTGCTGGGGCAGGCCATCAGCGACGGGCACGAGGACGTGTTCGAGGTGCTGCGCCAGACGGCCGGCGCCGAGCACCCCGTGGCCCGCATGGGGCGCCATGTCCCCCTGGCCCTGCTGTCGAGCACCCGCGAGGACGCTTGGGCGCTGGCCGAACGCCTGCTGCTGGCCGCCCAGCGCCAGGAAGGGCTGCGGCAGGTCATTCTCGAAACGGTGGACGAGGCCAGTCTGAGCGCGTTTACCCGGATGCTGCGCCTGATTCTGCGGGAAGACCTGCTGCGCTTTGCCGCGACCCTGCGCGCCGCGTGCGTGTGGTTTGGCCTGAACTACGACGTGACCGACCTGAAGGTGGTGCGCGCCCACCTGGAGACCGCCCTGGGCTTTCTGGAAGACCCCGCCACGGCCCGCGCCGCCGTCGCTGGCGGCAGCGGTGTGGGCGCCTACCTCGCCCTGTACACCCTGGCGATGGCCGATGCCCGCGAGGCCGCCGCCCTGGCCCAGCCCCTGCTGACTGACCCGGCCCCCGAACGCCGCATGGCCGCCGTGCAGTTTCTGGAAGCGGCGGACGCCCTGACGCCCGCCGACCTGGGCGCGCTGCTGGCCGACCCGGACCTGCGCCTCGCCGCGCTGGCCGGGGGGCGGCCCCACGCCTACGCCCAGGCGGCGCAGGACGCGCCCCCCTTTGACGCGTTCGTGGCCTACGCCGGGCGCCTGCCCGCCCAGGCCCGCCACGAGCCGCTGCTGTTTCCCTGGCTGGGCCACATCCCGGCGCGCAGTGACGCGATGGACAGCCTGCCCGGACTGGTGGGGGGCGCCCCTCTGGCAATTCTGGCGCCCTACCTGAACCAGATGAGCAGCAGCGGCAAGAATGCGGCGCTGTGGCATCTGCGGCGGCGTCATACCCCACAGCCGGAGGAAAAGGCTGCGCCCCCTCAGCCCCTGGACGCCCCCACCCGCGACCTGCTGCTGACCCTGCTGCAAGACCGTGTGGGCAGCGTGGCGCAGACGGCGGTGGAGATCATGGCCCACCTCTCGCCCACGCCAGACGAGGTGCCGGTGCTCGAAGGGCTGCTGAGGCGCCGGGGCGCCGACCTGCGCCGGGGCCTGATCCGGCTGCTGGCGGCCGACCAGGCCCAGGGGGCCCAGAGCGCCGGGCGCCTGCTGGCCCAGACGAACACCGAGCAGCGCCAGGCCGGGCTGCAACTGCTGCGCGAGGTGGGGGGGACGCCGCCCGCCGACTTCAAGCCGAAGAATGTCACCGAACAGACCCTGCTGGCCGCGCTGACCGAGCCCGAGAGCCAGCTGAGCCTGCGCGACGGCCTGGGCCTGTTTGACCCGGCGGCCCTGACCCGCCCCGAGGCGCCTGTGCCGGTGGAGGGCGACTTTGCCCCAGACGTGGCGCGCGGCGCCGAATTGCTGCGCGCGCTGGACGCCCTGATCGAGGCGCACCGTGAGACCCCCTTGACCGGCCTGGGCTGGGACGGCCAGCAGACGGCGCTGCTGGGCAACGTGTCGGGCTGGCTGCTGAGCCCCCGCGCAGAGCAGCCCATGCCCCTGGCCGACCTGTGGCATGGCTGGTGGGCCGGGCGCCCCGGCGCGCAGGACGGCGACCTGACCCGCATGGCCTGGGCCCTGTCGCACTTCGTGGCCCGCCAGGACAGCACCCTGCCGGACCTGGAAGCCGAGGCCGAGGAGGACGAGGCCCTCGCTGACGTGCTGGCTGAACTGGCGGGGGAAGAGGATGCCGAGGCCGACCCCGAACGCGCCCAGGCCCGCCGCACCGCCGAAACCCGGCAGGCCCTGCGCCGCGCCACCCTGCACCGCACGCTGGGCCCGCTGGTGCCGCTGCGGCTGGCCCACATGGACCGGGTGCAGGCGGTCGCGGGCCACCTGCAATCCACCTTCGGCACCCCTGCGGACGTGGATCTGGCCCTGGACGCCTGGGCCACGGCCCTGAGTGGGTTGCCGCAAGACGCCCAGATGCTCACCGACCCGCGCTATTCCTGGCGCAGCGAGGACCCACGCGACCTGCTCTCGCCGCTGCGGCCCAGGCACGCCGGCGGCCTGACCCCGGCCCAGGAGCGGCGCCTGTGGCAGCTGACCCTGCACGAGGGAACGGCCTTTCCCCACCTGCCCCGCCGCCGCCCGGACACGGCCCTGCTGCTGCGCGCCTACGAGCAGGGCTGGGCGGGCCGCGCCGACCTGTGCGATCAGCTGATCGGCCCACGCCCGGAGCGCACCGGCTATTACTACGGCAACGACTTTGACGACCTGACGACCTTCACCCGGCGCCGCCTGCGCGAGGGCACGCCCACCCACCCCGACTGGCAGGCGGCGGTGGACGCCGTGCGCGCCCGCGTGCTGGAGGTGGAAGCGGTGCGCGGCGACCTGGAAACGCCCGCCACCCCGGCGGCCTTGGCCCTACAGTCCGTCAGCGGCGCGGAGAAAGCCCTGCGCCTGCTGGCCGCGCTGGGCAAGAACCCGCTGAAGCGCGGCTACCAGGGCCGCAACGAGAGCCGCGACGTGACCTTCAGCCACCTCATTCGCGTGGCGTTCCCGGCGCCCGGCGACACCCCCGCCACCTTTGCCCGGCTGGCGCAGGAGGCCGGGCTGGGCGAGGCCCGGCTGCTGGACCTGGCGATGTTTGCCCCGCAGTGGGCCCCGCTGGTGGCGGGCGCGTTGGGCTGGCGCGGCCTGCAGGACGGGGTCTACTGGCTGCACGCCCACACCCGCGACACCAACTGGAGCGTGCCCCAGGAGATCCGCGAGGACTGGGAGGTGCAGATCAGCGAGCGCACCGCCCTGTCCCCCGAAGACCTGATGGCGGGCGCGGTGGATGTGGCGTGGTTTCACCGCCTGCACCGGGTGCTGGGCAAGGCACGCTTTCAGGCGCTGCTGGGCGCAGCCAAATATGCCTCCAGCAGCGGCGGCCACAAACGCGCCGAGCTGTACGCCCAGGCCCTGCGCGGCGAGGTGACGGCGGCCGAACTCACCACCCGCATCCGCGAGAAGCGCCACCAGGACGCCGTGCGCGCCCTGGGCCTGCTGCCCCTGGGGCGGGGCGCCGCCAGGGCCGCCCGCGAACTGGAAGCCCGCTACCGCCTCCTCAGCGACTTTCGCCGCGAGGCCCGGCAGTGGGGCGCGCAGAAGCAGGCCAGCGAACGCCTCGCCGCCGACATTGGCCTGCAGAACCTGGCCCGCACCGCTGGCTACGCCGACCCCCAGCGCCTAATGTGGGCGATGGAAGCCCGCATGGCCCCCGACTGGGCCCAGACGGTGACCGAAGGCGACGTGACCGTGGGCATCCACCTCACCGCAGGCGGTGAAGCCAGCCTGACCGTGGCACGCGGCCAGAAGAGCCTGAAGACGCTGCCCGCCGCCCTGAAAAAGCACCCCGAAGTCGTGGCCCTGCGCGAGGCGGTCAGGGAACTGGGCGCCACCCAGCGCCGCATGCGCGGGGCCCTGGAAGAGGCGATGGTGCGCGGCGACCTCTTTACCCCCCAGGAACTGCGCGACCTGGCCGGGCACCCGGTGATTGCGCCCATGCTGCGCTCGCTGCTGTGGGTGCTGAACGAGGCCGCCGTGGGCTGGTGGCAGGGAGACGCGCTGGACACGCCCGGCGGTCCCGTCCCCCTGGCCGACCACGCCCTGCGCCTGGCGCACCCGCATGACCTGTTCGTGGGCGGGCAGTGGCCGCAGCTTCAGCAGGACATCATGACGCGCGGCGTGACGCAGCCCTTCAAGCAGGCCTTCCGCGAG
Organism: Deinococcus multiflagellatus; assembly: GCF_020166415.1. Classification (NCBI taxonomy): domain Bacteria; kingdom Thermotogati; phylum Deinococcota; class Deinococci; order Deinococcales; family Deinococcaceae; genus Deinococcus; species Deinococcus multiflagellatus. The sequence continues at coordinate 99,051 of NZ_JAIQXV010000009.1, read as the reverse complement.
TATTACCCCCTCACTGGGGCCGAGCAGGGCGCCCGCCGCACCACCCGATACGACGGCCACCACGTCCAGCCCGGCAAGGCGGCGGCCCTGTTCAAAACGCGCGGCTGGGTGGCGGTCCCTGAAGAAGGCGTGCGCAAGACGTGGCATGCCGAGGGCCTGAGCGTCTGGGTGGACACCAGCGTGGGCTACGGCACCCCCAACGAGGTGGAAGGCGCGCCCCTGCACGCCGCGTATTTCCTGCGCCCCGGCGCCACGGAACCCCTGCCCCTGGCAGAAGTCCCGCCGCGCGTGTTCAGCGAAACCATGCGCGACCTGGACCTGGTGGTCAGCGTGGCCCATGTGGGCGGCGTGGACCCCGAAGCCAGCCAGAGCACCACCGAGATGCGCGCCGCCCTGCTGCGCGAAACGCTGCGCCTGCTGAAGCTGGGCAACGTGCGCCTGGAGAACGACCACGCCCTGATTGACGGCCACCACGCCCGCTACACCGTTCATCTGGGCAGCGGCACCGTTCACCGCCAGCCGGGGGGCTTCCTGTGCATCGTGCCGGTGCACAATCAGCACCAGGGCCGGATTTTCCTCCCCTTTGCCGACCCCGATCCCAAAACGGCCGAGGTGGTCAGCAAGGTGCTGCTGCTGGCCGAGGACCGCAAGATTCAGGATCCCACGATTCTGGAGCAGTTGCGGTAGGGGGAGGGGCCATGAGCCATGGGCTTTGGGCCATGAGGGCTTGTTCGCTCATGGCCCAGCGCGGGGAGCCGTGCCACCCCAGGGTCAACAAGCGGTCGGCGTCGTCATTTCGCCCACGCCAATTCAGAGCGACCCCGGGTGTGTCCCCGGGGTCGCTCTGAATTCTTCTTTTCGACCCTCTCTCCTGGGGAGCCGCGCAGAGCCACTTGCAGCGGGCCTCCCGCCAGAGAGGGGTGAAGGAATCTTTCCTTAGAACGCCCCGTCCAGCGCCCCCAGCGCCGCCTCGGCGTCGGTAATGCCGGCCTGGGCCATATCCGGGCGGCCGCCGCCCTTGCCGCCGCCGGCCGCCGCCAGCTTGCCGATCAGCTGCCCGGCGTGTGCGCCCCGGCCCACGGCGGCCTTGGTGGCCTTCACGACCAGCCCCTTGTCACCGGCCACGACCACCAGATCGGCGCCGCTCTGGTCCAGCAGCTTGTCGGCGGCGGCGCGCAGTTCGTTGCCTTCAATGCCCGCCAGTTTCAGCGCGGCCACCTGGAACCCGCCCAGTTCACGGGTCTGGGCCGCTGCGCTCCCACCGCCCATCTGGGCCTCGGCCAGCTGGCGCTTGACGGCGGCCACCTCTTTCTCGGCGGTCTTCAACTGGCCCTGCAGGCCAGACACCCGCGCTTCCAGGCCCTCGGGGCTGGTGTTCAGCAGGCCCGCCACCTTCGCGGCGGCGTTCAGGCGCTCGCGCACCCAGGCGGTGGCGGCCTCGCCCGCCAGGGCCTCCACGCGGCGCACGCCCGCCGCCACGTTCTCGTCACTCAGCAGCACGAACGCGCCAATGTCGCCGGTGCGGCGCACATGGGCCCCGCCGCACAGCTCCTTGCTGCTCACGGGCTGGCCGTGGTAGCTCACGTCGCCTTCCACGCTCACGACGCGCACGGTCTCGCCGTATTTCTCGCCGAACAGGGCGGTGGCCCCGGCGGCCTTGGCCTGGGCAATGGGCATCTCCTGCCACGACACCGCGAAGTTTGCGCTGATCCAGCGGCTCACCAGCGTTTCCACAGCGGCCAGTTCATCGGCCCTCAGGGCTGCCCCGTGCGAGAAGTCAAAGCGCAGGCGGTCGGCGGCCACCAGCGAGCCCTTCTGGGCCACGCCGCTGCCCAGGACCGCCTGCAGCGCCGCGTGCAGCAGGTGGGTGGCGGTGTGGTGGCGCTGGATGGCCTGCCGCTCACCAGACACCACGCCGCGCACAGTCATGCCGCCGCGCAACTCGCCTTCCTCCACCAGCACGTCGTGCAGGAACACACCCTGGGGCGTCTTGCGGGTGTCGCGCACCAGGCCAGCGCCGCCTTCCCACTCCAGGCGCCCGGTGTCGCCCACCTCGCCGCCGCCCTCGGCGTAGAAGGGGGTGCGCGACAGGACCACGGTGGCCTCGCTGCCCGCCGCCAGATGCTCCAGGCGCTCGCCCGCGCCCACCAGCGCCAGCACCTGCCCTTCGGCCTGCAAGTCGTCGTAGCCCACGAATTCGGTGGGGGAGAGGCCGTCCAGGGCCTCCTGGTTGCTGCCGAACAGCTCGGATTTGCCATACTTGCTGCCTGCGCGGGCAATGTTCTGGGCGTTTTCCAGGCTCTCGGCGTACCCGGCTTCGTCCACGGTGATGCCGTATTCCTCGGCAATTTCCTTGGTCAGGTCCACCGGGAAGCCGTAGGTGTCGTACAGCACGAAGGCGTGCTCGCCCGACAGCACATCGCCCCGCTGCATGCCGCTCAGCAGGCCGCCCAGGCGCTGAATGCCGCCCTCCAGCGTCTTCAGGAAGCGCTCTTCCTCGGCGCGGATGGTGGCTTCTATCTTGGCCTGGTGCTCGCGCAGTTCGGGGTAGGCCTCGCCCATGCGCTCGACCACCAGGGGCACTAGCTGGTACAGGCTGGGCTCACGCAGGCCCAGCAGGTAGGCGTGGCGCGAGGCGCGGCGCAGAATCTTGCGCACCACATAGCCGCGCCCGGTGTTGCTGGGCGCCGAACCATCGGCGATCACCATGCTCACCGAACGGGTGTGCTCGGCCACCACGCGGTGCGACACGTTCTGCGGCCCCTCGTAGGGCTGGCCGCTCAGCTCTGCCACCTTGGCGATGACGGGCGCGAACACGTCGTTGCTGTAGAAGTCGTACACATCCTGCACGACCGTCGCAATGCGCTCCAGGCCCATGCCGGTGTCAATGTTCTTGAACGGCAAGTCCTTCAGGACCGGGGTGCCGTCGGGCAGTGGGTCCTGGCGGTCATACTGGGGGAACACGCAGTTCCAGATTTCCAGAAAGCGGGCGCTCTCGCGGGTGTCGGCGTACTCGGCCCAGGTGTCGTCGCCGTATTTGGGGCCACGGTCATAGAAGATCTCGCTGCACGGACCGCAGGGCCCGTTCGGGCCTTCCTTGGGTGCGTCTGCCGGCCAGAAGTTCTCGTCGGCCCCAAAGCGCAGAATCCGCTCGGGGGGCAGACCAATCTCCTGGGTCCAGATGGCGAAGGCTTCCTCGTCATCCTGGTAAATCGTGGCGTGCAGCTTGCTGGGGTCCAGGCCCATCCAGTCCGCGCTGGTCAGGAATTCCCAGGCCCAGGTCAGGGCCTCGCGCTTGAAGTAGTCCCCAAAGCTGAAGTTCCCCAGCATTTCCAGCAGCGAGCAGTGGCGCAGCGTGCGCCCCACGTTCTCAATGTCGCCAATACGCAGGCACTTCTGCGCCGTGGTCACGCGCTTGCTGGCTACGCCATCAAAGACCGCTGGCGCTCCCATGAACTGTGCCTTGAAGGGCTGCATGCCCGCCACGGTGAAGAGGGTGGTGGGATCGGGTGCCACCGTGGAGTGGCTGGGCAGGCGCAGGTGCCCCTTGCTTTCGAAGAATTGCAGGTACTTCTCGCGAATCTGGGCCGTGGAGAGCGGGGTGGACATAGGGGAGAGTCTAGCGTGAAGGTGGGAAATCTCCAGAGGGCATAACTCCATATGTGAGTCTGCCCTTATCGACATTCAGAGATGAATCAGGCGAGCTTTTTATATATGCCGACATTTTAACGTCTTTGAAAACATATTTGCGTATCTCGGCATAATCTACAGTCTCTTGATCGACAAGAGCCGAAGAAGCTAAAATGTCCTTTTTGAGGTCTAAGTTGGGAAGTCCCATCCAACTAAAAAAGCTCTTAAGCATAACAGATTCGTCTGGAGTTGGTCCATTGAGTAGGCTTCGTTTAGGAAGGTCAATTGCGAATCTGTTCAAGTAATAGCGGTTCAAATTTACATAGAGCTCGCTTCCTGGCCTTATCTTATTATGAGATAAGGCGAATATATATATATTATTCTGCGAATACTTCAATCTACATTGATATATCTTGCAAAATGAAGAATATTTTATTTCTGAAATATTATATAAAGGACTCATGTTGACGGCATTTGAGCAGCCAGCTAGTAGAATTAGAAGAGGAAGTGACCTTCTCATTTGCGTAACCAGCCGAACAAGTTAAGATCTGCAAAATCCTTGCCAAGTCTATATCTTTTCACTCCGCCCGATGTAAACGTTTCTAAATCAATATCTTGCTTGAACAAGGTGCCCACATTCTGTTGCGCTATCGTGATTTTATTTTCCGTAACTGCCGCAACAATTGCTACGTGCCCATACCCTGAGTATTTGTTCGGTCCAAATATTATGAGGTCTTGATATTTAGGCTTCTCTCGACCACCACTTTTAAACTGCCTTAGGCTTCTTGCGGGGTTAGTAGAGCCATCCGGTGTTGATTTATCAAAATAATCTTGCGCATCGCCGGATCTAGGAACAAATTTAACATCTAATACATCGTAATAGTATCTACGAACGTACTCTACACACTGCCATTTAAGTCCATATTCATAGTTTTTTCCATCTTTGGAGTAATTTCTATTACCTTCCGCTTGTTCGTTGGCGTCCTTTCGACCATCGTTATAGTATGCCGCCACTCCATCTAAGGAGCCTATTTCTGCTCCCCAATCCTGCTGTTGAACGATCTCCCTTTTTCGTGCTGCAGAAGGCAATTTAAATGTTGCAGCCCCAGTAGTGCTTGGTTGAGAATTGTTCTGGGTAGGGTTTTGTGTGATCGGCCCAAAAGTAGGGTTGAGTTTCTCTGAAAATACAGTGTCGTGTTCCTTAACCTTCCACTTCCTTTCAAGTTTTCCATTCCTTGGATTGAGTTCGTTATACCATACTCTTTCTATGTTCCTGCTTCTGCTGTCGATATTATTACCGAACACATCTCTCCAATGTAGTCTTACTGCATCGGCAGCCTCTGTGGGAGTAATCTGCTTATCATTATTGCTATCCAAGCCTGAGTTATTGTCATAACCATCGGGACTAGCTGATCTCGTCTTCCAAACGGGGCGATATGCCGCCGATGAGCTACCAGCCAAAATACTCATATAAATTTCTTCAAGAGTTATATTTCTTTTCTCTAGCTTGGCCTTTTCCACAGCCTTGAGAACCCCATGCTGTTTCAAGAAAATTTCTACATAGGGTAATTGCTGTGTGGCGGACATCGTTGCAAACTTTTTTGGATCGACTATACCTAAATCCCTTGCGGCTGCAGCCCCAAACTGAATTAAGCCATAGTAGCCTAGTCCATTATCGGCAGTCGGATCCAAACCGCGAGTCCCATGTTGAGCATCTGCAGACTCAAATGCCATCACTGCTAGAAGTAGGTCTCGTGGAATGCCCAATCTTGTGCATAGACCTTGTAATTCCTTCAAGAATCCTGGCTCTGCTAAGGCTGGAAGCTTATTCCTCATCTCTTGTGATATGGTCTCTTCCCAACTCATAATATTTGAATCATTTTGTTGTCCGCCTTGCCCCGATACTCCAGGTCCCTGAGTATTGGGTTCTGAGTTTTGCTGGGTCGGTTTTGGCGCCACCCTCGGAGGCATCACCACAAAACCCATCTGCATACTCTCGACCTTGAATTCACCGTTCGAAGTCTTGTTGTTGAAGCTGGTGGTGATCTTTTTACCGTCGGGGCTGAATTGGCCGGCAAATTCGGCGTTGTTGTCGGTGCCTTTCAGCACGAAGGTGTTGTCCTCGCGGATCACGCCCTCGACGTGCCACCCCGCCCCGCTCCCTGGGGTGGCCATATAGCGGCCAATCAGGCGCCCGCCTTCATCGCGGATAATGCGCAGCTGAAACTTCACGTCCTTGCCCTTGCCCACAAAGGTGCGTTCCCATTTCTTGGGGGCTTTTTTCAGGGCCATGGGCGCGGCGGGCTGCTGGGGCTTGGGTGCGGGCTTGCCGCCGTCGTTGCTCAGTCGTTGTTCTGGGGAAAACATGGGGAACCTCCTGACCGGTTGTGCATTCAGGGTACCCAAGAGGCCTGACCCCGCGCGCCGCAAATGAGGCAGGGGCCGCTGCACCTGTGTGCCGGCGGCCCCCCCTTGTTCCTTAATCCAGATCCACCGCCCACCACGCTTCCCGCTGGGCAGCCAGCCGCGCCCGGGGATCGCCAATGGTGTCCAGCGCGCGGGCCAGGCCCTGCCAGTCACTCTCGCTCATGGGGTCAATGGCCAGAGCCCGCTGGTGAAACTGCGCTGCGTCGCGGTCGCGTCCGGCCAGGGTGGCGGCGCGGGCGGCAATGCCCAGCAGGCTCAGCTGCTTTTGCTCCAGGCGGGCGCGCACGTCGTCGGCCCAGGGGCTGTCGGTGCCGGGCAGAAACTGGCCGTACTGGGTGACCAGTTCGCGCAGTTCTTCCAGCCCCAGGCTGCCCTGTTCGGCCTGGGCGGCCAGCAGTTCAAAGCGCTGCACGTCGTATTCGGGGTTCAGGTCGGCGTTCAGGGCGTAGCGGCGGTTGGCGCTCACCACCGCCTCGTTGCTCAGGCTGCGGCGCAAGCGGTGCAGGGTGGTGTGAAACAGGCTGCTGGCGCGGGCCTCGTCCTTCTCGGGCCACAGGGCCTCGGCGGCTTCCCAGCTGGTGACTTCCTTGTGTTCCAGCAGATAAAAGAACAGCTCCAGCGCCTTGCGGCTCACCCACGACACCGCGCTGCCCTTCCACACCACCTGCGCGGTGCCCAGGCCCTTGGCCTGCATGCCGCTTTCGCCCTGCAGGGTCAGGCCCGCGCGCCTCAGGCGGGCGTCAATGGCGGTGGTCAGGTCCTGGGGGGTAAAGGGCTTGGGCAGGTAGTCGTCGGCGCCCAGGTTCATGCCGCGCCGCACGTCGCCGCGTTCGGCGTGGCTGGAAAGCAGCATGAACGGAATGGCGGACAGCTGCTCGTGGGCCCGCACCTTTTCCAGAAATTCCAGGCCGGTCATATACGGCATCACCACGTCGCTGATGACCAGATCGGGGGTAAAGACCTTCAGCAGGTCCAGGGCCTCGACCGGGTGGGTGCTGGTGCGCACCTCGTGCCCGGCGCGGGACAGAATCACGCTGACAAGCTTGAGGATGGCGGCGTCGTCATCCACCACGAGGATGCGGGGCATGGCGTGAGTGTATTACGAAACCGGGCGGCCCTGGCGCCAGAAATAAAGGCCAGCCCAACACCCGACCCGCCCAATGCACTACGCTGCCGCCCATGACCCAGCCCACCCCGGCGGCCCCCGCGCCGCTGACCCTGCTGCAGGCCCGTGCCCTGACCCTGGACCCCCAGCACCCGAACGCCGACGCGGTGCTGGTGGGCGCCGGCCGCGTGCTGGCGGTGGGCACGCGCGAGCACCTGCGCGCCCTGGCCCCCCGCGCCGAGGTGCGCGACCACCGCGACCTGCTGCTGACCCCGGGGCTCTCGGAGGCGCACATTCATCTGGTGGCCTACGGCTTTTCCCTGGGGCAGCTGAACCTGCACGGCGCGCGGGGCGTGGCCGAGGTGCAGGCGAAGGTGGGCCAGCGCGTGCTGAACACGCCCCAGGGAGAGTGGATTCGCGGTGGGGGCTTTCTGCTGTCCGAACTGGGCCTGGGCGACTACCCTTCAGCGGCCCTGCTGGACGAGGTGAGCCCACACCACCCGGTGCTGCTGTACTCGCGCGACCTGCACATGGCCTGGGCGAACTCGGCGGCGCTGCGGGCGGCGGGCATCCACGAGGACACGCCGGACCCCGAGGGCGGCAAGATTGTGCGGCCCCTGGGCTGCCTGCTGGAGCACGCCTCGGGGCTGGTGGAGGCCGTGATCCCGCCGCCCAGCGAGGCGCAGTATCTGGCCGCCGCCCGCGCTGGGGCCCAGGACCTGGCCGCGCGGGGGTATGTCAGCGCACACACCATGGCCTTTGAAGCCCCCGAAGCGCCGCGCGCCCTGCAGGCCCTGGCCGACGCCGGCGAGTTGCCCCTGCGGGTGTGGGCCTGCCTGCCGCATGACCGCCTGGAACTGGCGCGGGGGCTGGGCCTGCGCCGCACGCCGGGCGGGCTGTTTCAGTGGGGCGGCGTGAAGTTCTTTGCCGACGGTGCCCTGGGCAGCCGCACCGCGTGGCTGCACGCCCCAGGCTTTGCCGACGGCTCGGGCACCGGCATTCCGCTGGACCCGCCGGAGTTGATCCGCGAACGGGGCCGCGAGGCGCTGCACCTGGGCCTGACCCCGGTCACCCACGCCATTGGCGACCGCGCCAACACCGAAGTCCTGAACGCCTACGACGACCTGCGGGGGCTCGCCCGGCAGCGGGGCGTGCGCCTGCGCGTTGAACATGCCCAGCATCTGCGCCCCCAGGACATCCCCCGCTTTCAGGGCCTGACCGCCAGCGTTCAGCCCATTCACCTGCAGGCCGACGGCCCCATGATCCGCACGCTGCTGCCGCACCTGCAGGCCCAGAGCTACGCCTTCAAGGCGCTGCAGGACGCCGGCGCCGTGCTGGCCTTTGGCAGCGACGCCCCGGTGGCCCCGCCGGACTACCGCGCCAACTTCGCCGCCGCCCTCACCCGCGTGGACGACGGGGGCGAGCGCCTCGCCCCAGAGCAGGCCCTCACGGAGCTGGACGTGCTGCGCGCCCACACCCACGGCCCCGCCCTGGCCGCCGGCTGGACCGACGAGGGCGTGATCCGCCCCGGCGCCCGCGCCGCCTTTACCCTGTGGGACCGTTTGGGGGGAACGGCGCAGGCCCTGGTGCTTTGAGGTTGATGGCAAAGGGTTGATGGTTGATGGAAAAAGCAGTGCTCCATCAACCATCAACCGTTCACCCTCTACTCTTCTTCCGGGAACTCCGCGTTCGAGTACACGTTCTGCACGTCGTCGAGGTCTTCTAAGGCGTCAATCAGGGTCAGAAGTTTTTTGGCGTCGTCGCCGCTGACGGCCACGGTGTTGCTGGGGAGCATGGCCACCTCGGCGCTTTCGACCGTGAAGCCGGCGGCGGCCAGGGCGTCCTGCACGGCGTACAGGTCGTTGGGGCCCGTGCTGATTTCCAGGCCGTCCTCGGACTCCTGAATATCCTCGGCGCCGTGCTCAATGGCGGTTTCCTGAGCCTGCTCGCTGGTGTCTTTCAGCAGCAGCACGCCCTTTTTCTCGAACTGCCACGCCACACTGCCGTTGGTGCCCAGAGAACCGCCGCGCTTGTTGAACACCGCGCGGATGTCGGCCACCGTGCGGTTCACGTTGTCGGTCAGCGTCTCAATGAAGATGGCTGTGCCCCCGGGGCCGTAGCCCTCGTAGGTCACGTCCTTGTAGTCGGCCGCGCCCTCGCCCGCACCCACCGCGCGCTTGATGGCGTTTTCAATGTTGTCCACCGGAACGGTGGCGCTTTTGGCGGCGGCAATGGCATTTTTCAGGCTGAGGTTGCCGGCGGGGTCGCCGCTGCCGCCCGAGCGGACGGCGGCCTGAATGGCGCGGATGTGCTTGGAGTACATCGCGCTGCGTTTGCTGTCGTTGGCACCCTTCTTGCGCTTGATCTGAGACCATTTGCTGTGACCGGCCATGCTGAAAACTCTCCTTGCGTGAAAACTGCGCCCGCTCGAAAAGACCATCGGGGGCGCGTGCAGAGGGCAGTTTAGCGTATGGGCACAGCTGGCTGGCTTTAGCCGTCCTCGTCGGTGGGTTCGTGGGCCGGGTGGGCCGGCTGAAAGCGCGCCTGGTCCTCGGTGGGCGACAGGTTGGCGCGCTCCTGTTCGGGCGGGCCAGTGTCCACGCCGCTGATCAGCACCTCACTGCGGGCGCCCTCGGGCCGCCCCTCGCCGCTGCTGGCGCTGTCCCTGGACTGTGTCATACCCCGCACTCTACGGCGCGCGGCGCCGTGGCAAGTGTGGACGAGCTGCGCCTGACCTTTAGATCCGCACCACGCTGCGGTCACCCATCACCAGCTGCAGGCCCGATTCGCTGGGCGCCGACACCAGGGCGTGGCGGCCAATCAGCACCCGGCTCAGCGGGCGGCTGGGGTGCAGAATGCGGGCGAATTCATCCACCAGGGCGCCGTGCAGCCGCGCCGTGTCCACCCGGGCGTGCGCGCCGATGCTCACGAAAGGCCCCAGGGTAGCGCCGCGCACCAGCGCGTGCGGGCCAATCCACACCGGGCCGGTGATCACGCTGTCTTCGACCAGCGCGCCGGCCTCAATGACCACGTTGCCGGTGATCACGCTGCGCTCGGCGCGGCCCTCCACGCGCGGACGCTGCTGCGCCAGAAAGTGGGTGTTGGCCGCCAGCAGGTCGTCGGGGGTGCCGGCGTCGGACCAGAAGCCGCTGAATTCCACGGCGCGCACCGTGCCGCCCGCTGCCATCAGCCGGGTCAGGGCCTGCGGAAATTCAATCTCGCCCCGGTCACTGGGGGCCAGTTCGGCCACATGCTCCAGCAAGTGGGGCTGAAAGGCAAAGACCCCACAGGCCGCCAGGTTGCTCTCGGGCTTGCGCGGTTTTTCCACCAGCCGCTGCAGCCGCCCGTGCTGCACCACCGCCACCCCGTAGGCCTGGGGGTTGGGCACCGCCTTGACCCCCAGGGCCGCCTCGGCGCCCCGCAGGGCCGCGACCAGGGGGCTGAGGTTGTCCTGAAACAGGTTGTCGCCCAGGTACAGCAGCGTGGGCTGATGCTCTAAAAAGGCGTGGGCGGCCAGCACAGCGTGCCCGGTGCCCAGGGCCTCGCTCTGGCGGATAAACGTCAGGTGCCCGCTGTCCTGCGTGGCGTCGCGCAGGTCTGTCTCTGAGGACGGACTGGTGACAATGCCGATGTCCTGAATACCCGCGTCCCGCAGGGCCTGTACCGCCCGCGCAACGATGGGCACGCCGGCCACCGGCACGGCATGTTTGGCCCGTGTGGCGCTGATGGGAAGAAGACGACTGCCGCGCCCAGCGGCGAGAATAAGCCCTTTCATGCAATCACAGCGGAGTATACGGGCCGGCGCGCGCGCCCGATTGCGAAGTTGCCCACCCCGCCTGAGGCCCCTAGCGGCTCAGGGCGTCGTCCAGCGCCTCGGCAAAGGCGTCCTCGTCGTCCAGCCAGGGGTAGTGCCCGGCGTCCAGCACGGTCACGTCGCCGCCGGTCAGGTCGGCCACCCAGGCCACCTGCTCGGGGTAGCTGGTGTGGTCGTGCGCGCCCGCGATCACGAACACCGGGCGGCGAATCTCCTGTAAAAAAGGCGGGTATTCAAACTCCCACAGGCCCTGGGCCACCAGGGCGTCGCCCACCTCGCCGCCGCCCAGCAGTTGCCCCTCGGCGTCGGTGAATTCCAGGTGCATGCGGCTGGCGTTGTCCTTGAACTGCAGGGCGTTGAGCAGGTCGCGGGCGTTCAGCAGGGCAAAGGCCGCCTCCACGCGCGCGCCGCCCACCGCCGGGTACTGGCCTTCGGGGGTGCGGGCGCGCAGGTCGTCGGCGGGGTCTTCCAGGGCCACGCCCCGGCGCTCACTGGCCTCGCGCAGCAGGGTCAGGGCCAGTTCGGGAAAATGCACCCAGGGGTTCACCACGACCACCCGCGCCGTGCGCGCCGGGTAACGCCGGGCATATTCCAGCGCCACCAGCGCCCCGAAGCCGTGGCCCAGCGGCACAATCTGCCGGGCCCCCAGGAACTCGCGCAGGGCTTCTAGGTCGCCCGTCAGGGTGTCCAGGTCCAGGGTTTCGTCGCCCTGGTCGGTGTCGGCCAGGGGGCCGCTGCGGCCACAGCCGCGCTGGTCCAGAAACACGGCCGGCTCTGGCAGGCGGTCTCCAAAGAGGGCCTGGAAGGAATAGCTGTTGTAGCCGGGGCCGCCGTGCAGGAACACCAGCGTGGGGGCGTCGCCTGCCGGGTCGCCGGTCACCTCAAAGTGCAACTCCGCGCCGTTCAGGCGCTCAAGGTACACGCGGCCCTGGGTGCCGTCCTCGGGTGACAGCAGGGGCGGGGTCCCTTCGTGGGCAAGGTCGTCGGGGCCGGTCATGGGCGCCATTGTAGGCCGCGTTCTGGTGGGCGTGCCGGGGGCGGGCGCTAGGGTGAGGCCATGAGGCGCGCGCCATGACCGAGCCCCAGGTGCCGCTGGGCATCCGTTTCGTGCTCGAAGGGCTGGACGAACTGGCCTTTACCCGGGTGCTGCGCGACGTGCTGCGTGACCCTGCTTTTCGCCGCCCGCTGCAGCTGCAGGTGCAAGAGCCGCGAGGGGGCGCCCCGGGCCGCCTGACCCTGGCGTTTGCCCCTTCAGACCGCACGCTGGCGGTGGCGGCCACGCAGCGCCTGAAGACCGTGCTGCTGCGCTACGGGGTGCAGGTGGACCGGGTGCTCGTGCCCGGCGAGCCTGGGCCGCCCGACTGACCGCAGAAGGCTGTTAAGGGACCATAAACCGTGCCTGCGCCCCAATCAGGGCGCGCGCCCCCTACCATGTCCCGGAAACAGGTGCACTGCGCATCCGCCGCCGCCAGCGGACGTCCGCCGTTGTCCGCCGCCGGTCACGGAACGGTCCGGCCCGCCGCGTTCCCGAGGAGACCCCACAGCAGCTATGGAGCAACGCATCCTTCTGATCGAAGACAATCCAGACATCACCCGCGTCGTGCAGTACGAGCTGGAGCAGGCGGGGTACAAGGTGCTGGCCGCCCCCGACGGCGTCACCGGCCTCACCAGCGCGCGTGAAAGCAGCCCCGACCTCGTGATTCTGGACCTGGGCCTGCCCGACTTTGACGGCGCCGAGATTGCCCGGCGCCTGCGCAAGACGAGCAGCGTGCCCATCATCATCCTGACCGCCATGGACGCCGTGGACCGCAAGGTCAACCTGCTGGAAGCCGGCGCCGACGACTACATGACCAAGCCTTTCCACCCCGAAGAGCTGGTGGCGCGGGTGAAGGTGCAGCTGAGGCACCAGCAGCACGGCGAGGTGATTTCGATTGGGCCGCTGGAGATTCATCCGCAAAAGCGCCTGTGCCACTACAACGGCCACGAGGTGCGCCTGTCGCCCAAGGAGTTTGATCTGCTGACCTTCCTGGCCCGCCAGCCGGGGCGCGTGTATTCCCGCCAGGAAATCGAGCGCGAGGTCTGGAACGGCGAACTGCCCAGCAACTCCAACGTGGTGGACGTGCACATGGCCAACATGCGCGCCAAACTGCGCGACCTGGACGGCTACGGCATCATCCGCACCGTACGCGGCATTGGCTACGCCCTGAAGACCCCTTAAGCCGCTGAGGGAGAGGGTTCCCCCGGCAATCTTCGTGCGCTTCTTACAATCTCGCCCGCCCCTGGTTGGCAGACTGGGGGTCATTCCGGGGGAGTACGCCGCCCTGAGCTTCAGGGAGCGCGTGATCGTCAGTCCGGTGGCCAAAGGTCACCCGGTCGCGCGCACAAAGGGCCAGACCCGGCAGGAACGCGGTGAAGGCCGCGCCCCTGCCGGCGTTTTTCGTTGGTGGCGGCCCTGCCTCTTCGCCGCGTCCACTGGAGGCTCCCTGTGGAAGCGATCTTTGCGGATCTGTCGTCGGCGTTTTCGGTGCTGTGGCTGGGCAAGCCTGCGTGGATGTGGCTGCTGTTCATGACCCTGGTGGTGGCCCTGCTGGCCTTTGACCTGGGGGTGCTCAGCCGCCGCCGCGCGGCCAAGGCGGCCGAGCACGGCGACGATGCCCAGGTGATCGGGGTGGCCAGCAGCCTGAAGCTGAGTGCCTTTTACATCGCCATTGCGCTGGCCTTCGGGGCGTGGGTGTGGGTCACGCTGGGCGCCCAGAGCGGCATGGCCTACCTGACCGGCTTTGCGGTGGAAAAGGCGCTGGCCCTGGACAACGTGTTTGTGATCAGCGTGATTTTCGCGGCGCTGGCGATTCCCCGCCACCTGCAGCACCGCGTGCTGTTCTGGGGGATTCTGGGCGTCATCGTCCTGCGCGGCATCATGATCGGGCTGGGTGCAGCGCTGGTCACGCAGTTCGACTGGATCATGTGGGTGTTCGGCGCCTTCCTGCTGCTGACGGGTGTGAAGTTGCTGCTGAACAAGGGCGGCCATGATGAAGCCCCCGACCTGGAGCGCCACCCGGTGGTGCGCGCCCTGCGCCGGGTGATGCCCATCAGCCCCAAGCTGGACGGCCAGAAGTTCCTGACCAAGCTGCCCGACGCCCTGGGCCGCGTGCGCACCCACGCCACCCCGCTGCTGCTGGCGCTGCTGCTGGTGGAATTCGCGGATCTGGTGTTTGCCGTGGACTCGATTCCGGCCATCTTCGCCATCACGCAGGACCCGTTTATCGTGTACACCAGCAACATCTTCGCCATTCTGGGCCTGCGCGCCCTGTACTTCGCCCTGGACGCCCTGATTCACCGCTTCAGCGCCCTGAAGCCCGCCCTGGCCCTGGTGCTGGTGTTCATTGGCGGCAAGATCTTCTACGGCCAGTTCTTCGGCAAGGTGGACCCGGCCATCAGCCTGACCGTCACCGTGGGCATCCTGGCGGGCGGCGTGCTGGTCAGCCTGTGGCGCACGCGCGGCGGTGGCGGCCAGGGCAAGAACGAGGTCCAGGCGACGGACTGAAAACAGCTCGCATCTGCCAGCCACAAAGTGCATGTCTCCTGACCCTCTCCCCTCGTGGGAGAGGGTTTCGTCCACTGGAGGGCACGATGAAAAGCACCCCTGACCCTCTCCCCCTGTGGGACTCGAAGAGCTGCGCAGCAGAGAGGGCCCCCGCGCAGCAAGGGGTGAGGGGGCTTCCCCTCCCTGCTGTGCTCTCCTCCTTCCTATGACCCCCAACCGCACCCTGACTGGCATTCCAGGCTTTCAGGTGGGCCACTGGACCCACGCGCCCGCCCGCACCGGCTGCACAGTCATCCTGTGCCCGCCGGGGGGCGCCGTTGCGTCGGCGTCGTTCCTGGGGCCCAGCCCCGGCACGCGCGAGGGGGTGCTGCTCTCGCCGGAAAAGAAGGTGGAGCGCGTGCACGCCCTGCTGCTCACCGGCGGCAGCGCCTTTGGGCTGGCGGCGGCGGCCGGGGTGGTACGGGTGCTGGAAGAGCGGGGCATTGGGCATGAAACCCCCTGGGCGCGCGTGCCCATCGTGCCCGCCGCTGTGATCTATGACCTGGGCGTGGGCGACCCCACGGTGCGTCCCGGCGAACGGGAAGGCGAACTTGCCGCCCGCGCCGCCAGCGCCGATCCGGTGGCCCGGGGGCGGGTGGGGGCCGGCACCGGGGCCACTGCTGGCAAGTACCTGGGGAGCGGGGCGGTGCCCGGCGGCCTGGGCAGTGTGCTGGTCGAGCGCCACGGGGTACAAGCGGGCGCGCTGGCGGTGGTGAACCCTATTGGCGACGTGCTGGATGAGCAGGGTGGCGTGCTGGCCGGGCCCGGGGTAGGCCCAGGTGCCGTGGCCTTTACCCCCGGCGACGCCGAGAACACCACCCTGGTGGCGGTGGTCACCGAGCATGCCCTCACCAAGCCCGAATGCCGCCGCCTCGCGGACGCCGCGCAGGCTGCCCTGGCACGAGTGATTCACCCCAGCCACACCTTCTGGGACGGCGACAGCGCCTTCGTCCTTAGCAGCGGCGCGCGCCCGGCGGCCGATCCGCTGCTGCTGGGCGCGCTGGTACAGGAAGCCGTCTGTGGGGCGGTACGCGACGCGGTGAGGGCGGCGCAGGCAGAGGGGTGAAGGCCTCTGCTGGGCTCTCAAGGCCACGCCCCTTGCTGAGAGGCTCGATTGCCCAGGTCATTTGTCCCAGAACGGCTCAGGCGCTTGTTCCGTCAGGGCCCCCTGGCCCAGTCTTACTCAACGTCAGCCGCGCGCCGACCAGCCCGAACCCTGCCCGGCGGATGTTGCGCTCGCTGGGGCTGCCTGGGGTCACGAACACGCTGGCAAAGTCGGCCCCCGCCTGGGCGGCGGCGTGCAGCCGCGCCGCCAGCAGGTCGGTCTGCACGCCCTGGCCGCGATAGTCGGGCCGGGTGGACATGCCAAAGAGCGCCGCCACCCCGCCCGTCACGCTCAGGGCCGCGCTGCCCGCCGCCTCGCCCCCGCGCCGGGCCACGAACAGCCGCGTGCCGGGGGCCGCCGCCACCACCTGCATGGTGGGGCCGCTCCCCGCCCCGAACCCCTGCGCCGACAGGGTGGCCCAGGCCTCGGCGTCGTGGGTCTCCTCCACCTCGGCTCTGGGTGGCAGCGCCGTCAGGTCGTGGGCGTAGACGTGCAGCAGGGTGCTCAGGGCGTAGCCGCGCGCCCCCAGGACTCCCAGCGCCCCCGGCACCGCGTCTGAAAGCAGGTGCACCGTGGGCGGGGTACCCACTTCGGCGCAAAAGGCTTCAAAGGCGGCCAGGGCCCCGGCGTCTGGTGGGCGGGTGCCGTCGTGCCACGCCGCGTTCAGGGGCAGCCCCGGGCCTGCATAGGCGGCGTGCAGCGGGCCAAAGGTGGCCGCCCGGCCAAAGCGGCGGTGCGCCTGCGCTTCGGCGCGGCTCAGGTGGGGCAGGAGGTCCGGGAACAGGGGCATGGGGGGAGCATAGGGGCCCGGGGCCAGGACACTCATGCGTCACTTGGCGGAGCTTCAGGCGATCTTAGGCCACTCCTGAGCTTGTGTGGCTTCTCTCCGTTCAGGGGTAGGGGCCAGCGCCACCATAGACGCATGATCGCTTTCCACCCCCACCTGTTCGTGCGGATTGTCGAACTGGACGGCCCGCGCGCCCCCATGCCCCGGCCCCTGTCCAGCGGCTTTTCCGAAGGGCGCGCCTACCGCGTCCTGGGGGTGTACAACCCGTCGGAGTCCTCGGACGCCTATTTCATCCTGCCCAATGACCGCGATGAAATGTGGTTCATCTGCCAGCGTCACCTGCGCTTTGCGGGCCTGCACGACACGAGCGCCCACCATCTGGACCTGCCGATGGAGCACGCCACCGCCGCCGATTAAGGCGCTGGTGTGGGGCTGAAACGGCTTGCTGGGAGGTTCAGAGCGGTTCCAGCTCTGGTGCCATGCCTCCGCTCTGCCATCGCTTGAAGACGCCTCTGCACGGCACGGCTCCCCACCTTCAGTTCTCTAAAGCCGCCTTGACCTGTGCCGCGCCGAAGCGGGCAGTGTAGGCCCAGATACTTTCTGGCAGAGTTCATTTCTCTCTGCCGAGGTGTCTATGGCTCAACTTCCTGTTTTTCGCACGTTGGCCCTGGCGTTGGGCGCCTTTTTGCTGTCGGGCAACGTCTTTCAAGCGGGGGCCGGGGCGCTGCGCCCCACGGGGCTGGCGGACGGCGCAGGGCCCGTGGTCCGCCGCCGCTTCTGGGCCGAGGTGACCGGCGCCACCCGCTCTCCCGAAGCCATCACCGCCGAGGTGCTGCAGCACCTGCCCGAATTCGCGCCGCGTCTGGCCGCGTGGTTCCGGGGACTGGACGCCCCGCTGCCCGCTCAGGGGGGGCCGCCCATTGGCCCTGGCACCCGCCTGCGGATTCTGATGGGCCTGATCCGGCGCGCCCGGGTGGTCGTGGAGGCCGTCACGCCGCGCGCCTTTCGCATCCGCACCCTGCGCCTGCACGCCGATGCGGGCACGGTGCGCTTTGGGGTGACCGAGCCCGGCGGGGGCGTGCTGCGCCTGGAAATTGAGGTCTTCATCCGCGCGGCCAGCTGGCCCGACCGCCTCAGTTATCTGCTGGCGGCGCACGCCCTGCAGCGCCTGAACTGGGAGACGGTGCTGTCGCGCGCCGTGGCGGTCAGTGGCGGAAGCGTGCGCGCACGCGGCCATGAAACGCGCGAGGCCGCATATGTCCCGCCGCCGGGCCGCTAGCCTGTGAGGCATGATTCCGCCTTCCGCCGCTGTGCCCTCCCGCGCTTTTGTGTCCCTCATCGGGGCGGGGCCGGGTGATCCGGGCCTGCTGACCCTGCGCGGCCAGCAGGCGCTGCAGGCGGCAGACGTGGTGCTGTTCGACTACCTCGCCAACCCCGAACTGCTGCGTCACTGCCCCCAGGCCGAAACCATCTACGTCGGCAAGAAAGGCTTTTCGGAATACATCAGCCAGGAGCAGATTAGCGAACTGCTGGTGGCCAAGGCCCAGGAGGGCGGCGGGCGCCGGGTGGCCCGTCTGAAGGGCGGCGATGTGTTCGTCTTTGGGCGCGGCAGCGAGGAAGCCGAAGCCTGTGTGCGGGCCGGGGTCCCCTTTGAGGTGGTGCCCGGGGTGACCAGCGCCATTGCCGCCCCCGCCTACGCGGGCATTCCCGTCACCCACCGCGAGGTGGCCCGCTCGTTCGCGGTGCTCACCGGCAACACGAAGGAGGGCGGCGCCCATTACGAGCGCCTCTCTGGCGTGGACACCCTGGTGCTGCTGATGGGCGTGCGGAACCTCGACCAGATCGCGGCCGACCTGATCGCCGCCGGGCGCGACCCCCAGACGCCGGCCGCCACCGTGCAGTGGGGCACCACCCCGCAGCAGCGCGCGGTGACCGGCACCCTGGCGACCATCGCCCAGGTGGTCCGCGAGGCCGGCCTGCAGGCCCCGGCCGTGACCGTGGTGGGCGAAGTGGTGCGCCTTCGGGACACCCTGCGCTGGTTCGAGTCGGCGCCCGTTCTGGCTGGCCCCCTGGCCGGCAAGACGGTGGCAGTCACCCGCACCCGCGAAGGCGCCAGTGCCCTGTCTGACGTGCTGCGCGCCCGGGGCGCCCAGGTGCTGGAGGTGCCGCTGATCCGCTTTGCGCCTGCGCCGGATCTGGCGCCCGTGGCCGCCGCGCTGCATGACTTCGGCGGTTGGCTGCTGCTCACCAGCAATCAGGCGGTGCGCGCCCTGTGGACACTGCTGGACGAGGCTGGCCTGGACGCCCGCGCGCTGGCCGGCATGAAACTGGCGGCCGTAGGCCCCAGCACGGCGCGCTCGCTGGCGGAACGGGGGTTAAAAGCCGATTTCGTGCCTTCCACCCCCGGCGCCCGGCATCTGGCCGCCGAGCTGCCCGTGGAGCGTGGCGAGGCGACCCTGCACCTCACCAGCCAGCTGGCCGAGGACGAGCTGGAACGCGGCCTGAGCGCCCGGGGCGTGCCCTATACCCGCGCCGAGCTGTACCGCACCGAACCCGCGCCCCTGGACCCCGGCACCCTGGAGCGCCTGCGGCAGGCCGACGTGGTGACCCTGGCTTCCGGCAGCGCCGCCCGCCACCTCGCCGCCCTGGCCGGCACCGACTTCCGCGTGGCCGCCATGGGCCCCCAGACCGCCGACGCCGCCCGCGAGGCTGGCTTTGCCCAGGTGATCGTGGCCCACGAAGCCAGCCTGGACGCCCTGGCCGATGCAGCGGCAGCGGTGGTGGAAGGCATGGAGGGGAGCGGGGTGCAGGACGCGGGGCGCGGGCAAACCAGGGCTTGACAGGCCCGCTGGGCCGCATGAGGCAGTCTCACTGCCATCTGCCTTTTCACCCCCTCCCAGCCGCTTTCCCGACCGTTCGGTCGGGGACGGCTGCCCCGCCTCTGGGACGCTATGCTGCGCCCCGTGAGTCTGCTTCCCGCCTTCCTGGACCTGCGTGGGGCGCGCGCCGTGATTGTGGGCGGGGGCCGCGTGGCCCTGCGCCGGGCGCATGCGCTGCTGCGCGCCGGGCTGTCGGTGACGGTGGTGGCGCCCGAGGTGCAGGCTGAATTCTCGGGGCTGCCCGTGACGGTGCTGGCGCGGCCCTATGCCCAGGGCGACCTGCACGGCGCGGCGCTGGTGGTGGCCGCCACCCCAGACGCCCGCGTGAACGCGCAGGTGGTGGCCGAGGCGCGGGCCCAGGGCAGCCTTGTCAACGACGCCGCCGACGCCGCGCGTGGAAGTCTGCGCTTTGCCGCTGTGGCCGAGGAAGCGGGCGTGCAGGTGGCCGTGAGCACCGGGCGCGAACTGCCCATGCTGGCCCAGGCCCTGGCCCAGCGCTGCGCTGAACTGCTGCCCACCGAGGCGCAGCTGGGGCGCTGGACCGCCCAGCGTGAAGCGGCCCTGACCCTGCCCGAACCTCAGAAACACGCCGCTCTGGACACCCTGCGCGCTGACATCCGCCGCGCCCTGGGGGCCGCATGACGCTGGCCTGCCCCACCGCCCGGTCCTTCCTGAGCGGCCTGCCACAGCCTGAAGCCCTGGACCTCGTGGTGGTGGGCCTGAACCACCAGACCGCCCCCGTCGAGGTGCGCGAGCGCGCCGCCGTGCGCGCGGGCGAAGAGGGGCCCCTGCTGGCCCACCTGGCCCGGCATGCCGAGGAAGTCATGCTACTGGCCACCTGCAACCGCACCGAGGTCTATCTGGCGGGGCTGCGCGGTGATCCCCTGGCCGCGTTTGAGGGGGCCTGGGGGCAGGCCCTGGAGGGCCACCTGTACGTGCACCGGGGCGAGGCCGCTGTGGCGCACCTGTACCGCGTGGCGGCGGGCCTGGACAGTCTGGTGATTGGCGAAACGCAGATTCAGGGGCAGGTGAAGCGGGCGTGGCAGGACGCCCGCGCGCGGGGTCTGACTGGAACGCTGCTGAACAAGGTGGCCCAGGGCGCCCTGGCGGCGGGCAAGCGGGTGCGCTTTGAAACGGGCATGAGCGACAAGGTGGTCAGTGTGTCCAGCGCCGCTGTGGAACTGGCGCAGGCGGCGCTGGGGGGCCTCTCGGGCCGCACCGCCCTGATTCTGGGCGCGGGGGAAACCGCTGAACTGACCCTGACCCACCTGCGTGCCGCGGGCGTGGACGACGTGATCGTGGTCAACCGCACCGCCGAGCGGGCGCGGCAGCTGGCCGAGAAGCTGGGGGGCCGCGCCTGCGCCGCCGAATACCTGCATGAGGTGCTGCCCGAAGCCGACGTGTTGATCGCCTCCAGCGCCGCGCCCCATTACGTGCTGAACGGCGAAGGCGTGCGGGCCGCCCTGCGTCAGCGTCCGGGCCGGTCCATGTTCCTCATTGACATCAGTGTGCCGCGCATTCTGGCGCCCGACATTGCCGAGGTGCCCGGCGCGCACCTGCACAACCTCGACGACCTGACCGGCATCGTGGCCCGCAACCTGCAAAGCCGCCGCGCTGCGCTGCCCCACGCAGGCGCCATTGTGCGCGACGCCGCCGCTGACCTGAGCCGCTGGCACCTGACCCGTCAGGCCCGGTTACGTGAACTGGCCCTGGCCAGCGATTAGGGCGGCTTCGCCAGAGAACATAGGGAAGCAGGGCTCCCAGGAGGCCAGGAGGGACCGGCCCCTTCTGTATGGACCGGCGTCTCTGGCCTGCCGCTGCTCAGTCACACGGCTTCCGAAAATATCGTCACGCATGACGGGATTTTTCAACCGGAGGAACTCGCAGAGCGGGGCAGCAGAGCAGGAAAACATAAGGATGTCGGGGCGCTGGACCTGGAGGGCGCCGCAGCAGAGGCACGGCCACCTCTTTCCCAGAAATAGACGGCAGTTCGTAGCAGTGCTGCATGTGGGTCTATTTCAGCGGGTAATAAGGATTCCGGTTGGTCAGTTATTCCATAACTGATCAACCCGACCCCAGGGAGAAAGAAAAACGGTGACGGAGAGGAGTGGAAGCACCGAAGCGACGCGGAGGGGCTGGAACGGATGATCCGGAATCCGTATAAGCAGCCTGCGTCGTGCGGTTGCCCTTGACAATGTGCAGCCGTGGGGAGGAACGAGAGGGCTGCTCTGAGCGGGGCTTGGCTCTCTCGCGCTGGCGCAGGGGCCCGACAGCCCTCAACCACCATTCCCTTGAATCCTAGAAAAACGGAATGCTACGGCTTTTGGTGTGCGGCGAAACAGAACAGCTCGCCCTGATCCGTTTGTCCAACTCCCACAGGCCGGCAGTGTTGCCGCTCTAGGATCTGTAGGCCAAGAGTAGTCGTATGATTCGGTCGTTTATCTTTTGCTGCTGTGGCGCGAAGAAATCACGGATGCACAGTGGACACGCCTGGAGCCCCTCTTGCCGCCTCTGACAGGTCAGGGACGGCCCTATCTGGCGCATCGCCCTATTGTCAGCGGCATCGTCTGGGTGCTCCGCACAGGCGCACCCTGGCGTGACGTCCCAGAGCGATTTGGGAAATGGACGACCGTGTCCAGCCGCTTCCGTCGCTGGACGGCCAAAGGCATCTGGCAGGCCATCTGGGCGCAGTTACAGCACAAAGCTGACCTGAAAGGGCAGCTGGACTGGTCCATGCACTTCGTCGACGGCACCGTGGTACGAGCTCACCAATGCGCTGCGGGTGCACGTGGAGGCCAGAAGGAAGAAGCGCTGGGCCGGTCCCGTGGTGGCTTCAGTACTAAGATTCATTTGCGTGCTGAAGGGCACGGCAAGCCGATGGCCTTTGTCCTCAGTGGTGGCGAGCGGCATGAGTCGAGATTCTTGGCACCCCTCCTGGAAACAGGCGCGGTTGTTCGTGCAGGACGAGGACGCCCGCGAATCCGTCCTGATCGCGTGGTGGGTGACAAAGGCTACAGCTACACGACGACTCGAAAGTATCTCCACAGCCGCGGCATTCGAATCACCATTCCGAGGCGGAAGGATCAAGGGCTGGATCTCTGCTTCGATCCTGCCGTGTACAAGGAGCGCAACAAGATTGAGCGTTTGGTTGGTCGCCTCAAACACTTTCGACGAATCGCCACGCGCTATGACAAGCGGGCTGCGAGTTACCAGGGATGGCTCACTGTGGCATCCATCCTGCTCTGGCTCTAACGAGACGTGGCCACCCGCCAGTTCTGATCTTCTTGAAACGGGTCGGGGAGAAGTTCTGCACCCCATGACCTCAAGGGGAACCACATCTCATTTTCTGGATCATCCAAGTCAATACCGAGATCGAGACCGCTGGGGGCCTTTGCATCTTCAGGCGGTCCCAACAGAATTTCCATCTGTGGGTGATCTGGCAGACACAGTTCGAGGATCTCGCCCGTTTGCCATGCCAAACGAATCCAGAGGGCGCGGACATCATCTCCTCCAGGACTGAACATGGCTTCCCGCCACACCTGAGCCCAACTCACCCCCTCTGTTGCCAGCCTTTGGGTCAGGAATTGTGCGATGACATCGCCAGCTTCCCAAGAAGGTGTTATGGCATCTTCTGCCATCTTTGCGCGGCCCTGATCGCGGACGGCAACGAGGTGAAGGCGAAGGCTTTCGATGTTCAGAACTGGCGCTATGTCACTCGACACCTTGACTAGCGTACCGCTTTGGAAATCTAACCCTTCTGTAGCGGGTACCTTGGCCTACACACCCTAGGTGCAGGACAGCCCCGGGGTGCTGTGCCCAGACCCCCCGCTTTATGGGGCTTCCTTGGGCGCGCGGGCCTGGGCCGTCTTGGCCTGGTACATCCGCTGGTCGGCCAGCTTCAGGACCTCGCCGACGCTGGGGCGCTCGTGGCGCCACGCGATGCCAATACTGGCCGTGACCCCATCCACGAACAGCTGCGGAAGCCGCTCGTGCGCCCAGGCCTCAAAGGCCTCTGCGGTGCCAGGAAAGTGCGTCACCAGCAGCAGGTACTCGTCGCCGCCCATCCGGTAGACCCGGCCCCAGGGCCCCGTGACGCGCGAAAGCCACAGGCCGTAGCCCTTGAGCAGCGAGTCGCCCATGGCGTGACCATGTTCGTCGTTGATGGCCTTGAAGCCGTCCAGGTCAATAAATACCACCGCGAACTCCTCAGCCGTGGCGTCCAGGTGACTGAGTTCGGTGTCCAGGGCCCAACGGTTGGGCAGGCCGGTCAGGGCGTCGGTGGTGGCGGCGGTGGCCATGGACGACAGGCGGCGGCTCAGGCGCTCAATGCTGCGCTGGGCGTCCAGATGCCGCAGCCGCAACTCGGTCACGGCCCGCAACTCGGGCGGCAGCTCGGTGGGGGGCGCCGTGGCCAGCCAGTATTCCTCATCGTCCCCCAGGGGTCTCAAGGGGGAGTGGGGCTCGGCTGGCTTCTCCCCGGCCCAGGCCAGGGCCAGGGTGCCGCCCTCGCCCCACAAGGCCACGCCCCGGAGGCCCGGCACCCCAGACAGCAGCTGCTGGGCCAGGGCCTCGGCACTCTGGGCCCTGGCCACCCCAACAATCAGGTGGTCAAGCCCGTCTTGCCGCTGCGCCTGAGAAGAGATGGAAACCGCCATACGCCTGTTCAGGCATAGCACAGTTGGCCGCTGCGCAGATGTTGAACCTTTCCACAATGAAGTGACCCGCAAGGTCTGGGCTGCCCCTACAGGACCGCCCGCGTTTTCTCTAAAGGCGCTTTAAGAGAAGGGGCAAAACAGGTCTGGGGTCTTGGTTGGGGGACGGCCGGCCAGTCAGGGTGGGGGCTGCCACCGGGGCAGGCCTCGTGAGGGGCATCTCCATACAGCTGGCCTGCGAACAAGCCAAAGGCTGGCAGCGCCACAACAAAAAACCCCCTCTGCGAGGGGGTCTGATCTGGCTCGGCAGGTTGGGGTCGAACCAACGACCGTCCGATTAACAGTCGGATGCTCTGCCACTGAGCTACTGCCGAATACTGGGCCGTTTCCGGCGCGAGAGGGATAGTAGCACGCACCCTGCAGGCGTGCAAGCCCCGCTGCGCGCCCGCTTACGCCTGCGCGCCCCCGGGCATGATCCTGTCCGGCACCACGCCCAGGCGGTCCAGGGCCGCCTGCCAGCGCTCGCGGGCGGGCACCTCCCACAGCAGGTCTGGCGAGTCCTGCTCCACCCACACCCAGCTGCCTTCGCGCGCCTCGTCCGCCAGCTGCCCGGCCGACCAGCCTGCGTAGCCCAGCACCAGCATGTAGCGCTGCCCCTGCTCGATCACAGCGTGCAACACCTCCAGGCTGCTGGACACATTCAGGTTCGGCAGCAGCCGGATTTCGCCCTCCAGGCCCACCGCCTGCGGGTACAGGCACCAGCCCAGCGTGGGGTCCACTGGGCCGCCCAGCCATGCGGGCGCCTGTTGCCCAGGGGCGTCGGGCAGCAGGTCGGACACAGTGTGGGGCATGGGGGCGTTCACGATCAGGCCCATGGCCCCTTTCTGATCGTGTTCCAGCAGCAGGATAACGGTGCCCTCGAACACCCCACCGCGCAGGTGGGGGCTGGCCACAAGAAAGGTGATGAGGCTGCTCATGGGCCTACAGGATACCGGGGAGGGCAGGCCTGGCATGGGGATACGGGCCGGATTAGTAGGTGAAGGTGCGGCTGATGGTGACCGTTCTTTCAGGGGCGCGGAACACACGTTTGACCCAATTCCCTCGGAGGTCATAGGTGAACTCCACACTGGTGCGCTCCCCATCCCTGAGGAGGTCTTCGCGGAGGATGTTGCCAGCCTGGTCCACGGTGAACCGCGCTTCAATCTCAGGCTGACCCCGTTCCACCAGTTGCCCTGAACCGTCGCGCCCCACTGGGATGTGAAACTTAGCCCCGGCGAGGGCTCCGTCTGCGCCGTAGTCGAAGATCGTGCGCGATATGTAGACCTCGGGATTGAACGCCGGGCGAAAAGTCGCCATGTTCAGGGGGCCGTTGTACAACTGGGTTGCCGCGTCTACAAAAAGGAGCTTGCCTTGTGGATCAAATTTTGCGGTCAGCACAGCGCGGTATTCATCCTCAATATTCACGGTCTCGATGACGACACCCCGGCCATAAACGCAGCTGACATTGAGCGGCTTAGGCACCAACATCCCCTCGCGGATAAGCATGCCAGAGTACCGGATCAGCCGCCCCTGGGCGTCGAAAGTGGACGAAAATTTCAGAGGAATGCCTTCGCCGCGCTGCGCCTTGAGCCGTGTCAGCCTGATTCGTTCATTGAGGGGCAACGCAAACGATTCGTCGTCTGGAAGGGCCAGCTGGCCTTCACTCTTGTCGCCCACTTGCTTGAAGACGATGAGTTGATCCAGGCGCGTCCGCTCTGGTGAGCGGCTGAGCTGAAGAATTTCCGCCAAGCGCTGCTGTTGAAAGCTCACCTGCAAAATCAGCTTTTCCTCGACGCCCTTTTGCTCGATGACCTGTTCCATCTGCTTGGGGGCCCCTTTGACAAAGCGGAAGAAGTCGTCGGCCTCAGTCGGCGCATCAAAGCAATACGCCGCCTGCGCCCCCGACCAGAGGCCCAGCAGTCCTACAACCAACGCGCGTTTCATCACGCCACCCAGCATAGAGAGGCCAGCTGCTCTCCGACACGAAAAACCCCCGCCACCACGGGCGGGGGAGAGGTCACGTCGGTTTACGCGCGGGCGTCGCTGCGGCGGCCTTTGCGCTTGGGGGCCGTTTCGGGGGCCGGCAGGGCCTGACCGTCGCGGGGGGTTTCCAGGGCCTTCAGGCCACCCACCAGGGCCACATCCAGCACCTGATCCACGGTTTCGCAGGGGTGGAAGCGCATGGAGCTGCGCAGGTGCAGCGGGATGTCGCGCAGGTCGCCCTCGTTGGCCTTGGGCAGGATGATGTGCTTGATGCCGGCGCGGCGCGCCCCCAGCACTTTCTCCTTCAGGCCGCCGATGGGCAGGTAGCGGCCGGTCAGGGTCATCTCGCCGGTCATGGCGACGTCGTGGCGGGCGGGGATGCCGGTCAGGGCGCTGATCAGGCTGGTGACCATCGCGCCGCCCGCACTGGGGCCTTCCTTGGGAATGGCGCCGGCCGGCACGTGCACGTGAATCTCGGAGTCGTCAATGCGGGCCTTGTCAATGTGGAAGCGTTCGGCGTTCGCCTTGATGTAGGTCAGGGCGGCGCGGGCGCTTTCTTTCATCACGTCGCCCAGCTGGCCGGTCAGGACCAGGCCCTTGCCGGGGCTGGTGCTGGTTTCCACGAACAGGATGTCGCCGCCCACCGGGGTGTAGAACATGCCGGTGCTGACGCCCACCATGTCTTCCTTGCCTTCGGTTTCGGGGATGTGGCGGGCCTGGCCCAGGTAGCGGTCCAGATCCTTTTCCGTGACCTTCACGCGCTTGACTTCACCGGTGGCGATGCGGCGGGCGACCTTGCGGGCCACGGTGCCAATCTCGCGTTCCAGGTTGCGCACACCGGCCTCGCGGGTGTAGTGGCTGATCAGCTTTTCCAGCGCCGCGTCCGTAAAGGCGATCTGGTTGGGCTTCAGGCCGTTGGCGGCCAGCTGGCGCGGCAGCAGGTAGCGCTTGGCGATCTCCAGCTTCTCCTGCTCGATGTAGCTGGAGAAGTCAATGACCTCCATGCGGTCCATCAGCGCCGCTGGGATCTGCTCGGGGTAATTGGCCGTGGCGATGAACATGGCCTCGCTGAGGTCAAAGGGCACGCCCAGGTAGTGGTCGGTGAAGTGCTGGTTCTGTGCCGGGTCCAGCACTTCCAGCAGGGCCGCTGAAGGGTCACCCTGGTAGGAGCTGCCCAGCTTGTCCACCTCGTCCAGCAAGATCACCGGGTTCTTGGTGCCCGCGCTGCGGATGCCCTGAATCAGGCGGCCGGGCATGGCGCCAATGTAGGTGCGGCGGTGACCACGGATGTCCGACTCGTCCCGCGCGCCGCCCAGGGCAATGCGCACGTACTTGCGGCCCAACGCCTTGGCGATGCTCTGCGCAATGCTGGTCTTGCCCACCCCAGGAGGGCCGGTGAAGACCAGAATCGGCCCCTTGTTCACGTCCTCGGCGCTCAGTTCGCCGCGCTCGGCGCGTTCCTTGCGCAATCTGCGCACCGCCAGGAATTCCAGCACGCGGTCCTTGACCTTTTCCAGGCCGTAGTGGTCGTCGTCCAGAATCTGGGAGGCCTGGGTCACGTCCAGCTGGTCTTCGCTGCGGGTGTTCCAGGGCAGCTCGGTCACCCAGGTCAGGTAGGTGCGGATCACGCTGGCTTCAGCCGCGTCGGGGTGCATGCGGGCGAGGCGGTTGACCTCGCGGTCCAGGTCCTTGCGCACCTCGGGCTTCAGGTCGAGCTGGTCCAGCTTGGCGCGGAAGGCCTCGGCCTCGTCGCCTTCTTCGCCGTCGTCGCCGCCCTGCAACTCCTTCTGGATCACCTTCATCTGCTCGCGCAGGTAGTACTCGCGCTGGTTCTTGTCGATCTCTTCTTTCACCTGCGCGCGAATCTTGGCCTGCACGGCCTGCACTTCCTGCTCGGTATCCAGCAGCGTCAGCAGCTTGCGGATGCGGGCGGTCAGGCTGGCCTGCTCCAACAGGGCCTGCTTGTCTTCCAGCTTGAAATCCAGGTTAAAGGCGATGTGGTCGGCCATCTCGCCAATGTCATCCTTGGCGTGGATGGTCTGCACGTTCTCCGCGCTGATCTTGCCGTTCGAGGCAATCGTGTCGAAGCGCTCGCGCAGTTCGCGGCTCAAGGCCTGCAGTTCCACGGGGCTGTCGGCCTCGGCCTGCAGCGGGGCAATATCGGCGCTCAGGTAATCGCCGCGCCGGTAGTTGCTGGCCTTGACCCGGGCCACGGCACTGACCAGCATCTGCACGGTGCCGTCGGGGTTCTTGCGCACGCGCAGGACGTTGCAGGCAGTGCCCACGTCGTACAGGTCGCTGCCTTTGGGGTCGTCCACATCCTTGTCGCGCTGCGACACGATGAGAATGACCTTCTCGCCCTGCATGGCGGCCTCAATGGCATTAATGGACAGCGCCCGACTCGCGTCGATGTGCTGCACCATGGTGGGGTAAATCACGCTGCCGCGAACCGGGCAGACGGGAACAGTCTGGGGAAGGGTGGGCATGGTCGGAACTCCTTTCGCCCGGGTGGGTCGTCTTGAGGGTGGGTTCCTGAAAAGACTGAAACAGGAAACTTGAGTGCGAATATATCAAGTTTCCGGGGTGGAGACAACCCTGGGCACGCCGGGAAAGGGCCGGGCGAAACCTCGTCCTCCACGTCAAAAGCCTAGCGCCCGGCACCTGACATAACCCTCACGGGAAGCTGACGTCGCCTTCACCCAAGCCGGGGCCGGCGGGGGGCCGACGGGGCTATGCCACACTGCCCGCATGCCCGAAGTGCGCTTTCGTCTGCACCTGCCGCCCGGTTCGCTCCCGGCCGGTACGCTGTTTCTGACCGGCGATTTCCGGGGCTGGGCTGCCGAACCCGGTCCGTTTGCGTTTGTGCAGGGCGAAGTGCGCGCGAACCTCCCGGACGGGACCCTGACCGGCGTGAAAGTGCGCTTACATCACCCGGACGGCACCGTGACCGAGGAGGGCGACGCCTGGGGCGGACGCGCGCCGGCCCACCCGGTGGTGGTGCGTGGGCCGGGGCTGGTGGAGCTGACCGTGGCGGGCTGGCAGGACGCGCGGGCCGGGCAGGGGCGGCCTGTGCGCTCGGCCCCTCCGCGCCAGGAGGTGACGCTGGCCGCGCCGTGGGGGCCTCAGCGCGTGCGCCTGTGGTGGCCGACCGGCCACGACGGCCCGCTGCCGCTCCTGATCCTGCATGACGGCCAGAACGTGTTCGACGAGGGCCCCACCTTCGCGGGCGAAAGCTGGGACGCGGCCGGTGCAGCGCAGACACTGGCCGAGGCGGGCTGGCCCTGCCGCGTGGCCGCGCTGCCGGTGAACGAGGACCGCAGCCGCCGCTACGTGCCCTTTCCCTTCGAGCTAAACGCCTTTGCCAGCGGCGCTGACGAATACGCCGACTGGTTGAGGGACGCCCTGCTGCCCGACCTTCGGGAGCGGTTCGGGCCCGTGCCGGCGTCGCACGTGGCGCTGGTGGGCTCGTCGTTCGGGGGGCTGATCACCGCCTACTGCGGTCTGCGCGACCCTGGCACCTACGGCACCTGGGGGGTGTTCAGCCCGGCGGTGTGGCCCGCCGACTTCGCGCTGCGGCGCTGGTGGGCGCCGCGCCGCGACCCCCAGGCCCGGGTGTGGTTGGACATGGGCGACCACGAGGGCGCCACCCTGGATGACGCCGCCCGCACGGTGGCCCTGACCCATGAACTGGCTGCGGAACTGAGCCCGAAGGTGCGCGAGGTGCACCTGACTATCGGTGAGGGCCACTGGCACGATGAGGCCGCGTGGCGCGCGCGCCTGCCCCACTTCCTGCGCTGGTGGCTGACGGGCCTTAAGTCGCTCGAAGTTGATCTGTAGATCAACCGAGCGGAGCGAGGATCGAAAAAAGACGTTGCGCCAGGAGTGGAGACTTTGCGGCGCCTTCCTGAACAGTCGCAACGTGAGGTGCGGCGTCCTTAGCGCCCCGACCCCTTGAACGCCTGCAGCAGGGCGCCGCGTTCGGCCAGGGCCTGCTGGAACAGGGCCTGCTGAAAGGCGCGGGCGTCGTTCACGCCGCGCACGCCCTTGACCGCCGGCAGGTCCGCCTTGGGCACCGGGCTGAGGGCAGGGCCAGACCCGGCGAAGCGCCGGGCCCGGAACATCCCCGGGTGTTCCTCGAACACCGCCGTCACCCCGTCTGGCAGCCGGGCAAGGTGCGCGGCGAACACCCCCTCCTGCGCCAGTTCCACATGGGCGGCGGCCTCGCCCAGCTCGGTCAGCAGGCGGTCAATGAGGGCAAAGACCCCGGCCGCGTAAGCGTTCACCTCGGCGCGGGTGGGCAGCGCGCCCCGGTGAATCACCCGGTTGCGGAAGTCGGTGCCCAGGCCCGCCGGGGTCAGGAATTCCGGCTCACGGCCCTCGCGCAGCAGGTACGCCAGGGCGAACATGCCCAGCTGGCGCTCGGACTGGCTGGCCACGTGGCGCCAGGTGCCGTCCAGGGCCGCTTGCGCCGCGCCGAAGTCCTGCTCGGTCCCGGCCGCCTGCTGCAGCGCAAAGGCCCGCACGTAGAACTCGAAAAAGCGTTCCAGGGCCGCCGCGAAACTGGCCACCGCCTCGCGGGCGTAGCCGTCCATCAGGGCGCGGGTGCCCAGGTCGAACAGCACCTCAAAGCGCTGCTTGCGCAGAAACACGCAGGACCGCGCGCGGCACTGGGCGCAGGTCACGTCATGCACCCCGCTTTCCGTAAAGGCCACGCGGTTTTCAAAGCCGCACGCCGGGCAGGGGGTGGGGAAGTCCATGAGGAGGAGTCTAAGGGGCAGGGGTCAAAGGGTCGAAGGGGGACTGGGGAAAGCGTCATGAGGTCCCGAAGAGGAGCCCCCCTGGTTCCCAGAATGGTTGACCAAGGAGCCCCCTCATCCCTCGCTGCGTGAGGCCCGCTCTGCGGCGCAGCTCTTCGAGTCCCACAAGGGGAGCGGGTCAAGGCCCAACATCATCTTGATACCAACGGCTCTAGACCCTTTGACCCTTTGACAGGCGCCGCAGGCGCCCTACGGCAACGCCGTCCCCGGCCGCGCAATCACGTACGCCAGCCCGCCGCTGTGGGTCAGCCACAGCTTCTCGAAGGCCGCGCGGGGGTAGGTGCGGCGCACGGCGGCGTCGGTGGGGGCGGCGGGGTCGTTCAGAACCGGGTTGCCCTGGGCGTCAAAGCCCACGAGCACCATCAGGTGACCGCTGCTGGTGGGCAGCGGGGCGCCGGGCAGTTCGCCCGCCTTCCAGCCCAGGCTGACCGCCAGCGGCACCCCGGCAGCAATGAACCGCTCGGCCTGGGCGAGGCTGGGCAGGCGCGTGACAAACGCGCGCAGGCCGTGGGTGGCAGCGTAGGCGGTGTTAAAGGGCCAGTTGCCGGTGCCGTCGTAGGCGCGGTCAAAGGTGGCCTGGGCGGCGTCGGGCACCGTCACGTTCACGCCGTAGTGGGCCAGGATCATGCTCACGCTGGTGGGGCTGCACCAGACCTCGCCGCCGCCCGGGTACAGCATCTGCGAGCGCGCGGGCACGCCCAGCACCTTGCCCCACAGGGCGCGCGTGCCGGGGGTGCCCAGCCCCGAAGCCTGCCTTGCGCGGTCCGAGGTGGCGAAGGCCAGCAGGGTCACGCCGGTACCGGCCCCGCGCAGGGTCACGCGGTACTGGTAGGCGCTGGCCTTGGCGCTCAGGCGCAGGGTGTCGGTCAGCACCTGCCCGCTGGCGTCCTTCTGGCCGTCCAGGCTGGTGCGGCCTTCGGCGCTGCTCCAGGTGCCAAAGCTGAAGTAGCGCGTCCAGCGCCCGCCCTGCTGCGCGCGCACCTCCACGGTGACGCTGCCCCTGGCCGGGGTGCGCGCGTTCCACGACGGCACCAGTTCATCAAAGGCGGGGGCCGCCAGGACCGCCGAGGTCCAGGTGCCGCTGCTGGCCCCCGGCGCCAGCGTGAGCCCGCTGGGGCCCGCCGCCACGCCCCTTCCCTCGCCGCCGGTCCAGTCGCCAGCGCGCTCGTGAATCAGGGTGGTGGACGCAGGGTAGGTCATGGTGAGGGCCTCCGAAGCACTGGACGCGAGGCCCGCCGCCAGCAACAGAACGCGGAATACTTGCATGTGGTGCGCGCATGATGCCGCGTCCGGGCCGCCAGGGGATGAGGAGAGGCCCGGCCCTCAGCCCGCGCCCTGCAGAAACAGCAGCGCCTCGGGCAGGGCCTCGCGCCACGTCACCCAGTTGTGGCCGCTGGGGTATTCGCGGTACTGGTGGGTCACGCCGGCCTCGGCCAGCAGGCCTGCCATGCGGCGGTTGGGGCCGGTCAGCCACTCCAGCACGCCCGTATCCAGGCTGACCGTGAGGTGGCTGGGCGGGGTCTGGCGCAGCCGCTCCAGCAGCCATTCCCCGGCGCCCACCGTGTCAATTCCGCCGTCACGGGTGGCCCCGGGCCGGGCAATGAATGCGCCGCTGTGGCTGGCCACCCGCGAGAACAGCTCCGGGTGCCCTGCGCCCAGAAACAGGCTGGTCAGGCCGCCCAGGCTGGCGCCCCACAGGCCCCGCACCGAGGGGGTGACCAGTTCACCCTCCACCCGGGGCATCACCTCGGTGGTCAGGAAGTCCAGGTACCGGGGGTTGAGGTAATACTCCTCGTTGCGGTCGCCGGGCTCTACAAACACGAAGGCGGCGGGCGGCATCAGCCCGGCTTCGGCCGCGCGGTCCATCAGGTCGCCCAGCTTGCCGGTGCGGTAAAAGGCCACGCCGTCCTGCACGTAGTACAGCGGCAGCGCGGTGCCCGGCTGGTGGCCGTGCGGGGCGTACACGATGGCCCGCCGTGTTCCGGGAAACACGCCGCCCTCCCAGGTCAAGCGGTGGGCGGTGCCTTTCAGGCGCGCTTCGGGGGCCAGCCACAGCGGATGGCGGGCGTAGGCGCCCACCACGGCCGCCCGGGGGTACGGCCACCAGGGGTTCAGGGACTTGTGCGGGTTGTCGGGGTCAGCAAAGGGCTCACCCGCCGCGTCCACCCACGCGTATTCCACCCAGGCGCCGCGCGGCAGCCGCAATGTAATGGGCTCCCCACTGATCACGGGCAGAGGCGCGCGCTTGCGCCAGTCCGTCATGTCGCCGATCAGCCCGGCCGCGCCCGCTGGGGGCGTAAAAGTCACGTTCTGTCCCTGTACCGAAACCGCCATGAGGGGGATTCTAGGGGCTGTAGCATAGGGCCATGAGCGGCTCCGCCTTCAAAGCCATGAGCGTTGAAGCGTACCTGCGCAGCGAGGAGCACAGCCCGTTCAGGCGCGAGTACGTGGGCGGTTTTGTCTATCCGCTGCACGCCCAGGCTGGGGCCAGCGAGGCCCACGTGCTGATCTGCACCAACCTGACCGCCGCGCTGCACGCCAGTGCCCGGCGCGCAGGCTGCCGGTTGTATCAGTCGGACATGAAGCTGGCCCTGGCAGGGGCATCCACCTTCTTTTACCCCGATGTGATGGTGGTCTGTGACCCAGATGACCGGGCCACGGGGTATAAAACGGCGCCGTGCCTGCTGATCGAGGTGCTGTCGGCCAGTCCAGCCAGCCATGACCGGGTGGGCAAATTTGGCCTGTACACGGCTCTGCCCAGCCTCCAGATGTATCTGATCGTGGAACAGAGCGAGCGCCGGGTCTATGCCTACCGCCGCACAGGCGACCAGTGGCCGCTGCGCGAACTGGCCGGAGAGGGCGAGATTGAGCTGCCCTGCCTGAACACCACGCTTTCTCTGGACGAGATGTATGCCGGCGTGCTGCCGTCCTGCTGACACGGTTGCCGTTCAAGCCGTGTTCAACAATGGTGCGGACAGTTTTCGGGCCCGGCAAGGCGGCAATGGCGAAAATGTCGTCTGGAACGCCATGCCCGCTTCCTCCTCTGCTGCGCAGCTCCGCGAGTCCCCCGCCAGGGGGGAGGAGAACAACAGCGTGTTGATCGCTACTCGTTGGCGTGGACGCTCAAGCCATGCGAACCCCCGATCACCTGGGAGCACGCTCGGAACGACATCTCGGAATGGGCAGCAGTGTTGCAGAAGGAAGCCATCAAAAGCGCGTGCCCACCGTCGACGGTGGGCACGCGCTTAATCTGCGCTGCTTACTCCCGCGCTTCGGGGGTGTTCACGCCCTGCGCCTGTCCGTAGCCCCGGTACTGCTCGCGCAGTTCGCGCTTCAGGAACTTGCCGGTGGCGCCAATGGGAAGGTTCGTGGCCGTCACGGTGGCGTCGGGCAGCCACCAGCGGGCAAACTTGGGCGCCAGGAACTCGCGGATTTCCTCGTGCGACACGCTCTGGCCTTCGCGGAGCACCACCACAGCCAGCGGGCGCTCGTCCCACTTGGGGTCGTCCATGGCAATCACCGCGCACTGCGCGACCGCCGGGTGCGCCATGATCGCGTTTTCCAGATCCACGGAGCTGATCCACTCGCCGCCGCTCTTGATCAGGTCCTTGGCGCGGTCCTGAATGTGCATGTAGCCGCGCTCGTCCAGCGTGGCGATGTCGCCCGTGTCGAACCACCCCTGGCCGCCCAGCGAGAAGAAGTTGTCCTGGCCCTCGCCCTTGAAGTAGCTGCTGGCCACCCAGGGCCCCCGGATGATCAGGCGGCCCATGGTCTTGCCGTCGTGCGGCAGCGGCTGGCCGTCGTCGTCAATCAGGCCCAGTTCGATCAGGGGCACCGCGCGGCCCTGCTTGGCGCGCAGGGTAAAGCCCTCGTCGCTCTGCGCCTCCACGCCCACCGGCACGCCGCTGGCGGTGCCCAGGGGGTGCGTTTCGGTCATGCCCCAGGCCTGCAGCATGGTCAGGCTGTGGCGCTCAAAGGCGCGGATCATGGCTTCGGGGGCCGCGCTGCCGCCCACCACCAGCCGCTCCAGGCCGCTCAGGCGGTAGGGCTCGCCCGCCGCCGCCGCGCGGTCCAGTTCGGCCAGCAGGCCCATCCAGATGGTGGGCACGCCCGCCGTGATGGTCACCTCTTCGTCCTGCAGCAGCCGGGCCACCGTGCGCCCGTCGCTGAAGACCCCGGCGTACACCTGCTTGGCGCCGTACAGCGCGCAGGTGTAGGGCAGGCCCCAGGCGTTCACATGGAACATGGGCACAATCGGCAGCACGCTGTCGCGCTCGCCCACGTTCAGGGCGTCTTTTGGGGCACTGACAATGGAGTGCAGCAGCGTGGAGCGGTGGGTGTACACCACGCCCTTGGGGTTGCCGGTGGTGCCGCTGGTGTAGCACATGGCGGCGGGGTCGCGCTCGTCCAGGTCCGGATACTGGTCCAGGGCGGGGCTGCCCATCACGAAGGCGTCGTAGTCCTGCACGCCGGGCAGGGGGATAGGCTGCGGGGTGGGCCCCAGCACAAAGATGTGCTCCAGGGTGGGGCAGGCCGCCTTGATGGCCGGAATCATCGCGGCAAAAACATTTTCAATGAGCAGCACGCGGTCTTCGGCGTGGTTGATGATCCAGGCAATCTGCTCGGGGTGCAGGCGGATGTTCACCGTGTGCAGCACCAGCCCGGCGCTGGGCACGCCCAGGTAGGCCTCCAGATGCCGGAAAGAGTTCACGGCCAGCGTGGCCACACGGTCGCCCTTGCGCAGGCCCAGGCCCAGCAGGCCGCCGGCCAGCCGCCGGGCGCGCTCGGCCACCTGCCCGTAGGTGGTGCGGTGGGTGTGGGGCAGGGGATTGCCGGCCTCGTCGCGGCCCGCCACCAGCAGGCTCACGACCTCGCGGCTGGCGTACTGGGTGCGGATGCGCTCCAGAATGGTGGGCACGGTCAGCTGAACATCCATCATGGTGCCTTGCATGGGGTCTCCTTGGGGGCGCGGGCCGCCCTAAAGCCCCTGGTCGCCGTGACCAGGGCGCGGCCCGCTGGGGGGAATGCCGGGAGTATAGGGAAATCTTCAGGGCTGCGATTTGGCCGGGGGGGTGGCCTGCGCGCCGTCCCGGCGCGGCCGGGGGCCAGCCGGAACCAGCACCCCGGCGCCGCCTGGGTCGTCCCCGTCTCTGGGCGAGTCGGGGCTGGGCGGGGCCGGGCGCCCCAGCAGGCGGCGCCACCACGTCTGAAGCCGGGTCAGCATGGGTCAGTGTGCCGGGCCGGCGGGGGGCAGATCAAGCGGCGTACACTGCGGGCCATGAGACTGCGGGCCACGATCCGTACGCTGCGCGTTCCCGCCCTGGTCTTGCTGGGCGCCCTGGGCCTGAGCGGCTGCGCCGAGGTGAGGTATCTGGCGCAGGCGGCGGGCGGCCAACTGGACCTGCTGCGCCGCGCCCGCCCGCTGGACGACGCCCGCCAGGACCCAGCCCTGAGCACAGAAACCCGGCGCAAACTGAATCTGGCCGCCCAGGTGCGCGCTTTTGCGGTGGCGCCGCCCGACCAGGGGGGCCTGGGCCTGCCGGACCACGGCAGCTTCCGCACCTACGTGGATGTGGGGCGCCCCTCTGTGGTCTGGAACGTGTTTTCAGCGCCCGAATTCAGCGTGGCGCTGGACACCAGCTGCTTTCCGGTGGCCGGCTGCGTGGCCTACCGGGGCTATTTCAACGAGGCGCAGGCCCAGGCCGACGCCGCCGCGCGCCGCGCCGCCGGGCGCGACGTGGTGGTGGGCGGGGTGAGTGCCTATTCCACCCTGGGCTACCTGAAAGACCCGCTGCTCTCCACCATGCTGCTGTACCCG
The DNA here is from genome assembly GCF_020166415.1 of Deinococcus multiflagellatus. NCBI lineage: Bacteria > Thermotogati > Deinococcota > Deinococci > Deinococcales > Deinococcaceae > Deinococcus > Deinococcus multiflagellatus. The sequence continues at coordinate 62,412 of NZ_JAIQXV010000009.1, read as the reverse complement.
GACGCCACCCTGATCCGCACCGTCATCCACGAACTTTCGCACCCCAGCGTGTACGTGGCGGGCGACACCGTCTTTAACGAGTCCTATGCCACCGCTGTAGAAGAGGAAGGGATGCGGCGCTGGCTGGCCGCCCACGGCACCCCCGCCCTGCGCGAGGCCGACCAGTTGGCCCAGAGCCGGCACACCGATTTTGAAGCCCTGCTGCTGGACGCCCGCGCGCAGCTGGAGGCCCTGTACGCCCAGAGCGGCCTGACCGACGACGAGCGCCGTACCCGCAAGGCCGGGGTGCTGCAAGGCGTGCAGACCCGCTACGCCGCCCTGAAGGCCAGCTGGGGCGGCTACGCAGGCTACGACGCGTTTTTTGCCCGGGGCATCAACAACGCCTCGCTGGGGGCGGTGGCCGCCTACGCCGCCCTGGTGCCCGACTTTGAGGCGCTGCTGGCGCGGGTGAATGGAGACATAGGGGCCTTTATCACCGCCGCGCGGGCCTGCGGCGCCCGGCCCCAGGCCGAACGGGCGGCGTGCCTGTGGGGGGGCTGAGCCCCAAACTTCTCACCGCTCTCACATGCCCTGCCCTGCGGCGATGAGGCGGGTGAGAGCTTCCTTGACCTTCACTTGGGTTTGTGCGGCCCGCTGGAGTCCGGTGCGGCCCATCTGGTAGCGTTTCCAGCATTGCGCGTGGCGGCCCGCCACCCCGGCGCAGCCCATTCATCTTCTTCTTGCCACTGGCCTGCAACCAAGGAGTCCTTGTTCCATGACCACCCTGACTGCTCCCCCCACCCCTGTGCCCATGCGCCCTGGCCGCCCCTTTCCACTGGGGGCCACTTGGGACGGCAAGGGCACCAACTTTGCCCTGTATTCCGAACACGCCAGCGCCATCGAACTGTGCCTGTTCGACGAGCAGGGCCAGGAAACCCGCGTGCCCGTCCGCGAACAGACCGCCTTCGTGTGGCACGCCTACCTGCCCGGCGTGGGCCCGGGGCAGCGCTACGGCTACCGGGTCCACGGCGAATACGCCCCCGAAAAGGGCCTGCGCTTTAACCCCAACGTGGTGCTGCTGGACCCCTACGCCAGGGCGCTGGACGGCACTGAACAGTTTGACCGGGGCGTGTTCGGCTACGTGCTGGGCGAAGACGACTCCGTGATGCAGCAAGGCGAGCAGCGCGGCGCGCCCCTGGGCATCGTGACCAACCCCAAATCCTTCGACTGGCAGGGCGACGAGCGGCCGAACGTGCCCTTTCACCAGTCGGTGATTTACGAGGCGCACGTCAAGGGCCTCACCATGACCCACCCCGGCGTGCCCGAAGAGCTGCGCGGCACCTACGCGGGCGTGGCCACCGAGCCGATCCTGACCTACCTGAAAGAGCTGGGCATCACGGCCATTGAGTTCATGCCGGTGCACCAGCATGTGGACGACCCCTTCCTGCTGGACAAGGGCCTGACGAACTACTGGGGCTATTCCACCCTGGCCTTTTTCGCCCCGGACGTGCGCTACTCCGCCGAGGCCAAAAAGGGCAACCCGGCCGGCGCAGTAGACGAGTTCAAGGCGATGGTGCGCGCGCTGCACGAGGCCGGCATCGAAGTCATTCTGGACGTGGTGTACAACCACACCGCCGAGGGCAACCACCTGGGGCCCACCCTGTCATTCAAGGGCATTGACAACCCCACCTATTACCGGCTGGTGGCCGATGATCCCCGCTTTTATTTCGATTACACCGGCACCGGCAACAGCCTGAACGTGCGCCACCCGCAGACGCTGCAGCTGATCATGGACTCGCTGCGCTACTGGGTGACCGACATGCATGTGGACGGCTTCCGCTTTGACCTCGCCTCCACACTGGCGCGCGGCCTGCACGAGGTGGACCAGCTGTCGGGCTTTTTCACCATCATTCACCAGGACCCGGTCATCTCGCAGGTGAAGCTGATCGCCGAGCCCTGGGACGTGGGCGAGGGCGGCTATCAGGTGGGCAACTTCCCGGTGAACTGGGCCGAGTGGAACGGGATTTACCGCGACGATATGCGCGCCTTCTGGAAGGGTGACGGTGGCCTGGCCAGCGAAATCGGTTACCGCCTGACCGGCTCTTCGGACCTCTACCAGTTCAATGGCCGCAAGCCCTACGCCAGCATCAACTTCGTGACCGCCCACGACGGCTTTACGCTGCGCGACACCGTGACCTACGAGCAGAAGCACAACGAGGCCAACGGCGAGGGCAATAACGACGGCCACAACCACAACATCACCTGGAACTGCGGCGTGGAAGGCGAAACGGATGATCCGGCGGTCAACGCCCTGCGCGCGCGGCAGCAGCGCAACTTCCTGGCCACGCTGCTGCTGGGCCAGGGCACGCCCATGCTGCTGGGCGGCGACGAGTTCGGGCGCACCCAGGGCGGCAACAACAACGCCTACTGCCAGGACAATGAGATCAGCTGGTACAACTGGCACGCGCTGGACGAGGACCTGCTGGCCTTTACCAAAAAGGTGATCGCCCTGCGCAAGGCGCACCCCGCGCTGCACCGCCGCAAGTTCTTCTCGGGGCGCAATATTCGCGGCGAGGACATCCGCGACATCATGTGGCTGCGCTTTGACGGCCAGGAGATGACCGACGAGGATTGGAGCAACCCCCACACCCAGAGCATGGGGATTTTCCTGGACGGTGGCGGCCTGGACGACACCGACGAGCGCGGGCGGCCCCTGGTGGACGACCACCTGCTGCTGCTGCTGAACGCCTCGCATGTGGACCTGCCTTTCCGCCTGCCGGACCTGGGCGGCTGCCAGACCTGGGAGCTGCTGCTTGACACCACCGACGACCACGCCGGCGGGCAGGCAGCGGCGGGCAGCGAAACCAACCTCGCCTCGCGCAGCGTCAAGCTTTACCGCTGCCCCCAGGCGCAGGAAGGCTAAGCCGCTCCCCTCGGGGCCGGGGTGCGCCTGTGCCCCGGCCCCATTGTCGGCTTCTGTCTGGGGCGGCGGTCTGGTCGCCTACAGGCCCCCACCGCCCCGCCGCACTATCCTGCCGGGCATGGACATTGCAGAGCGCTACATTCGGCTGGCCCACGCCCTGGACGTGCATTCGGAGGGGTTTATTGACGGCTACGGCGGGCCCGCCGAATGGGCGGTGCGTGAACGCCGCGCCCCCGAGGCCCTGCGCGACGAGGCCGCCGAGCTGCTGTCCAGCGTGGCGGCCGAGCCCGACGAGACCCGGCGCACCTGGCTGCAGGCCCAGGTGCGCGCCATGCACACCCTGGCCCGGATGCTGAGCGGCGAGGCCCTGGCGTACACCGAAGAGGTGCGCGGCCTGTACGACATTGAGCCGCGCCGCGCCGCCGAGGCCGACCTGCGCGCGGCGCTGGCCCAGCTGGACGAGGCCCTGCCAGGGTCAGGGACCCTGCTGGAGCGTGACGAAGCCCTGCGCGCCCGCGTGGCGGTGCCCAAAGACGACATCCTGCGCGTCTCGGCGCCCATTCTGGCTGAACTGCGCGCGCGGGTGGCGGCCCGCTATGGCCTGCCAGACGGCGAGGACTTCAGCATCGGGCTGGTGCAGGACAAGCCCTGGAGCGGCTACAACTGGCCGCTGGGCAACCTGAACAGCCGCATTGACATCAACACCGACCTGCCGGTGCTGCTGCCCGGGTTGCCGGACCTGCTGGCCCACGAGGGCTACCCCGGCCACCACACCGAACACGCCACCAAGGAAGCGGTGCTGGCGCGCGAAAAGGGCTGGCACGAGCACCATATTCAGCTCATCAACGCGCCGGAATGCGTGGTCTCGGAGGGCATTGCGGTCAACGCCCTGCGCGCGGTGATGACCCGCGAGGAGGTGGAAGGGTGGCTGACCGGCGACCTTGCTGCCGTGGCCGGACTGGACCCGGACGATGTGCGCGCCTTCCTGGCGGCTTCACGCGCCCGCGAGGGCCTGCGCGGCGTGAGCGGCGAGGCGGCCATGCGCCTGCATGCGGACGGCCAGAGCGAGGCCGAGGTACTGGACTTCCTGCAGACCTACGCCCCGGCCAGCGAGGCCCGCGCCCGCCAGAGCCTGCGCTTCATCTCGCAGCCCACCTTCCGGGCGTACATCTTCACGTATTCGGTGGGGGGCGATCTGGTGCGCGCCGTGCTGGACGCCGGGGGCCCCGAGGCCTACGGGCGACTGCTGCGCGACCCCCTGACGCCGGGCGGGCTGCGCAGCGGCCTCTGACCGCGGCGCGCTTCCGGCGCCCTATGGCCCAGTGAGTGGCACCGAGGGGTACTGCTGCCGGAAAGCCCTGTAGAACTGCTGCCAGGCTCGGTCCACCTTGGCGCGGTCAGCCGCGCTCAGCTCGGCGGCGCCCGTGGCCAGGCCAGCCAGCATGGCCACATGGCTATTGGCCAGGAGACTCGAGAGCTGCGGCACGTCCTCCATCAGCAGGCTGGTCAGGGTGTAGGCGTTTATCATCTGCAAGTAGCCCTGCTCGGCCTCGGCCTGGGCCGTGGCGCTGCGGTCATCGGCGTACTGGGCTTCGGTGTAACGAATCCGGCCCAGCAGAAACAGGGACAGCGGGTTGTTCAGCTCCTCGCCCGTCAGGGTCAGCACCTGCCGCTGCCGCTCTTCGCCGGCCACCTGCCCGGTGATCAGCATGTAAAAGTAGGCCCCAGCCCAGGCCCGTTCCTGGGTTGTCACTTCAGCGCCCAGCAGCGCGGCCTGCTCGAAGCCAGAGGCAGTGGTCAGGGCCATCAGGAACTCGTTGGTCCGGGCCAGGGGTTCATGCGGCAGGGCTTTCCAGCCACCGCGTTCATAGAGGGCTGCCAGCCGCTCCAGGTTGGCAGCCGTGTCCATCTGGGTGCGCAGGCGCGCGGCCACCTGCGGCTCCTGAAAGGTGACCGTCAGCCACCTCTGACCATCCGGGCCCGGTTCCGCGGCGGCCAGGGCCACGCTGCCCTGCGCGTGGGTCTGTGCGGTCCCCGGGTCCAGGAGGCTGTGCAGTGCCGACCGGGCGGCGGGGGCTCCAGCGCCAAAGCGGCTGGTCAGGAAAGTTTGCACTGCTCTGAGCCGTGTGGCTGTGGCCTGCTCTTCCAGCTTGACGGCCACCAGTTGCCCCTGGATGAAGACGAAGGTGGCATCCACATCTTCCCCGTGAAACGTCAGCCCGTCGCGCAGGCGCAGGGCCGTGCGCCCGAAGCCCTGCGCGAAGGCGTAGGTTCGCCCGGGAAAGCTGGCCTCCAGTCGGCGGCGGACCTCGGCCAGCGACTGACCGAACGGAAACTGGGCATACCCGCTGACCGCCTGTGCGGCTGGAATGGGCAGGGGAGGGCGCGGCTGACCGTAAGCCAGCGGCAATCCAAGCCCCAGGGTCAGCGTGGTGAGGAACGTGATGCGGCGGCGCATGGGCAGACTGTACCGGGCACCTGGAAGCGGCGTTGCCCCACATGCGGCGCCCGGCCAGACCCTGGCCCCAGTGTTGAACGCGCAAGGCTGAACCCCGGCTGTGCAAGCTAAACTCTCTTGCACATGCCGCTGGACACCGGTTCACAGCTTGCGGGGCGCTACAACCTGCTGACCCTGCTGGGCGAGGGCGGCAGCGCCCGCGTGTTCCGCGCGCACGACACCCTGCTCTCGCGCGAGGTGGCCGTGAAGGTGCAGCACGCCCACGTGCCACCCTCGGACCGCGAGCGCTTTCTGCGCGAGGTGCGCACCCTGGCCCGCCTGACCCACCCCGGCGTGGTGCCGGTGTTGGACTTGGGCACCGAGCAGGATGGGGGGCGGCCCTTTTTCACCATGCCGCTGATGACCGGCGGGCCGGTGACCGCGCTGGGGCCCCTGGAAGACGCCCCGGCGCCGCTGGCCCGCTTTCTCACGGCCGCCGCTTTCAGTGCGCGCGCCCTGCACTTTATTCACGAGCAGGGCATCACCCACCGCGACCTGACCCCCGGTAACATCCTGCTGGACGAGGCGGGGTGGCCGCGCATCATGGATTTCGGGCTGGTGGCGCTCACGGAACAGACCCGGCACCTCACCCGCAGCGGGGTGACCCTGGGCACGCCCGCCTACATGGCCCCGGAGCAGGCGCGCGGCGTCGGCGTGGGCCCGCACAGCGACCTGTACGCCCTGGGGGCGGTGCTCTACCGCGTGGCCTGCGGCAGTCCGCCCTTCGTGGGTGACAGCGACCAGAGCGTGCTCTACCAGCACGTGTACGAGGCCCCCCCCGATCCCCGCGACCTGAACCCGGCGGTGCCCGACGCCGTGGCGCGCGTGCTGCTGCGGCTGCTGGCCAAAAAGGCCGCCGAGCGCCCGGACAGCGGCGAGGCCCTGGCCCACCTGTGGGCGCTGGCGCGGCGCGACGTGTGGAGTGCCCACGCCCGCGGGCAGTACCGGGGCGGGCGCGCCCGCAGCGGCGAGCACCCCGACGGCCCGGGGCAGGTGGAGGGCCTGCGCGAAGCCTGGAGCGTCTCGCTGCCCGGCGAGGTGACGTGGCCCGCCGCCGTGATGGGGGAGGGCGATCTGGTGGCGGTGGGCACGCGCGGCGGGCAACTGGTGCTCACCCACGCTTCGGGCCGCCCCTTTGCCACCTACGCCGCGCGCGACGAGGTGACGGCCCCCGCCACCTTTCACGGCGGCCACGTGCTGTTCGGCGCCTGGGACGGGACCCTGCGCCGCGTGAACCTGCTGAGCGGCGCGCAGCTGTGGCAGCACCAGGCCCGCGCGGAATTCACGGGCGCCCCGACCCTGTGGGGCGGGCAGGTGCTGGCCAGCAGCCGCGACGGCCACCTGTACGCGCTGGACGCCCGCACAGGCGAGTTACGCTGGGCCTACCGCACCGGGGGCCCGGTGGCCGCCAGCCCGGTGCTGTGGGCCGGCGCCGCCCTGATCTGCGACGAAAGCGGCTGGTTGCACGCCCTGGACGCCCGCAGCGGGCACGCGCTGTGGAAAGTCGAAGTGGGCACGGTCCACGGCACCCCCGCCCTGCTGCCGCTGGAGGGCGCCGAGGCCACCCTGGTCGTGGCCACCTGGGAGGGCGAGGTGCACGCCCTGGCCCTGAGTGCCGCCAGTGGCCGCGCCGCCCTGGCCCCCGAACCCACCCTGTGGACCTACGACCTGGAAGATGAGGTCTGGGCGTCCCCGGCCCTGAGCGGTTCGCTCCCGGGGGGCGTGGCGGTGCTGGCCGGCTGGGGCGGCGAGGTGCGCGCCCTGCGCCTGAGCGACGGTGAGGACCTGTGGACCCACCGCTTGGGTGGCCGCGTGACCGCCAGTCCCGTGATCAGTGCCGGGCTGGTGTTCCTGGCGTCCGAGGAAGGACAGCTGTGTGCGCTGGACCTGCGCACCGGCCAGTCCCGCTGGACCCACCGCGAGGCCGCTGGGGTACAGGCCACGCCCCTGGCCGCCGACGGCACGCTGTACGTGGCCTTTATGAACGGCGTGCTGCGCGCCTACCGGGTGTTGGGCCGCAGCTCAGGCCCTCAAAGTGGATCTTGAGATCAACCGAGCGATGCGAGTCGTGAACACAGGAGGTTGGACCGGGCGTGGCGGCTGTTTGGTGCTCTCCTAAACAGTCTCCACGTGAGGGGCGATGGCCTGGGCAGCGGGCCGCACGGGTCCAGTCGCCCGCGTGGGCCACACCCAGGGGGGGCGGCACAGGCCTGGGCCGATAGCCCGCCGATCAGGGTTCCGGTTCATCCGTGATGAAAGAACGGACCCGACCGAAGGGGCCCGCAGAGAAGAAACGACGGGGCCGCAGAGGCGTGGGGGCGCCGAAGCGACGCGCAGGGGCTGGAACGGATGATCTGGCATCCGTCTGAGCCTCCCCGCATGCCTGGACACTCTGGAATAAATCTCACGCAGGGATGACATTTGCTTTCACTTGCCGGCCTACACTGAGCCCACCGACCGCGCCGCGGCCTGTTGATAAGGAGACGCCCCATGCCGAATATTGGACCCGCTGAACTGATCGTGATTCTTCTGGTGGCCCTGGTGGTGTTTGGCCCGCGCAAGCTGCCAGAACTGGGCAAGAGCCTGGGGGCGGGCCTGCGCGAATTCCGCCGCAGCACCCAGGGCCTCAAAGACGAGTTTGAAGGCAGCATGCGCGACGGCCCGGCCCGGCCCACCCAGACCATCGCCCCGGCCGCTGTCGCCGCGCCAGAGCCCGCTGCGCCTGTCTCGGCCCAGAGCGTGGCGGCCCCCACGGCAGCGGCACCCAGCCAGCCCGAACAGCGCTAAAGCTCCTCTCCGTGAAAGGCCCCCCATTGTGAGGGGCCTTCTTCGTTGCACGCCGCTTTTCGAGGGCGCGCGAGGCGCAGGACAGCTGACCAACTGCGTGCTGGGCGACTCTTTACCCACTGGCCAGATCGCGTGGGCGGTAGGTCACCGCCTCGGCCAGGTGGGCCTCGCGGATGTCGGCGCTGCCAGCCAGATCAGCCACGGTGCGCGCCACCCGCAGCACCCGGTCAAAGCCGCGTCCGGTCAGGCCCAGTTGCCGGGCAGCGGCGCGGGCAAAGGCTTCAGGGCCGCTGCCCAGCGGGGCGGCCTGCCGCAGTGCCTGCCCGTTCAGGTCGGCGTTGCGTGCGCCCTGCCGCGCCTGCATGCGCTCGCGGGCGGCCTGCACCCGGGCGCGCACAGCGGCCGAAGGCTCGGGTTCCGGCGCGCGGGTCAGTTCGTCCACCGTCAGGCGGGGCACGCGCACCAGCAGGTCCAGGCGGTCGAGCAGCGGCCCACTCAGGCGCGCGGCGTAGCGGGTGCGTTCGGCAGGGGTGCAGGCGCAGGCCTTTTCCGGGTCGCCGTGGTGGCCGCAGGGGCACGGGTTCATGGCCCCGATCAGTTGAAAGCGCGCCGGGTACTGCACACTGGCCCGCGCCCGGCTAATGGTGACGTGGCCGTCCTCCAGGGGTTGCCGGAGGGTCTCCAGCGCCTTGCGCGAGAACTCGGGGAATTCATCGAGGAACAGCACGCCCCGGTGGGCCAGGCTCACTTCACCTGGGCGCGGCACGCTGCCCCCGCCGATCAGGCCGGCGTCGGACACCGTGTGGTGGGGCGCGCGGTAGGGCGGGTTCAGGTTCAGTTGCCCCCGGGTGCCCAGCAGCCCAGCGGCTGAGTGAATTCGGGTCACCTCCAGGGCCTCGGCGCGGGTGAGGGGCGGCAGCAGGCCTGGGGCGCGGCGGGCCAGCATGGTCTTGCCACTGCCCGGCGAGCCCACCAGCAACAGGTTGTGCCCACCGGCCACCGCAATTTCCAGCGCCCGGCGGGCCCCGGACTGTCCCTTCAGGTCGGCCAGATCCAGCAGGTCGGTGTCTGTGCGCTGGGGCGTGGGCGGCAGCGTCAGGTTCAGCGGGGCCTCGCCACTGAAATGGCGCACGGCGTCGGCCAGGTGGCGCGCGCCGTACACCCGCAGGCCATCAATCAGCGCGGCCTCGGGGGCGTTGCCTTCGGGCAGCAGCACCTCGGCCTGCTCGTTGGCGGCCAGCAGCGCCAGATTCACCGCCCCGGCAATGGGGCGCAGGCTGCCGTCCAGCGCCAGCTCGCCCGCGATCAGGGTGCCGGCCAGTGCGGCCTGGGGCAGCAGCTCCTGGGCGGCCAGCAGCCCCAGGGCAATGGGCAGGTCGTACAGCGGGCCTTCCTTGCGCAGATCGGCCGGGGCGAGGTTCACCGTGATGCGCGCCGCCGGGAACGGCAGCCCGGCATTGCGCACCGCCGCACGCACCCGCTCGCGCGCCTCGCTCACCGCCTGGTCGGGGAGGCCCACCACCGTGAAGGCGGGCAGGCCCGGCGAGACATCCACCTCGACTTCAACGGGGACGGCATCCACCCCAATCAGGGCCACACTGCGGGCGCGGGCCAGCATCAGGCGGGCCTCGGAAGGGCGAAGACGATCACACCGGGCAAGCTAGCAGGGGGGCGCGTGGCGTGTTGCCGCATTTGCAGGCCCCCGACCCGCAGGCGCAGTCTTTTGCAGCTGAGCGAGGCCCTTGACGGATACGGACTGCCGTCTATGTCCGAACCATGCAGAAAAGAGCTGGACGCCCCTCCACTTTCCGGACGTCCGCCCTTTTTCCATCTCTGCCCCGCCGCTCTGCGGGCCCCTTCGGGTGCGGCCAGAAGCCGGCTGAGCGGTCCTTACTCCTCGCTGCTGTCGCGGCCCTCGCGGGTGCGGCCGTCATCGGCGCCGCTGCCGCCTTCCACCAGAGCACCGGGGCGCACCACAGCCGGCACGGCGCTGGTGGTGCCGTTCACCACGGCGGGCACCACCCCGGCGAGGTCGTCGTCGCGCCGGGCCTCGCCGGGGCGGGGGTCGTTGATCAGGTTGCCGCCCTCCTGCTCAATCTCTTCCACGCTCTTGCCCAGGGGGGCGTCGCCGTAGCGGTTGTCGCCTGTCATGGGGCAGTGTGGCGCGCGCGGTGCGGCCCGGGGGTGAGAGGGGCAGCCGCTTTTTCTTTACGGCCCGCCAACGGCCGGCACGTTCACCAGAGGTTCAGGCGCGCTGGGCGCGGCCCGCAGCGGCAGGTATGCTGGGCGGGTCGAAGAGGAGGACCCATGACCCAGCGTGCCCCGAGTGAGCGAGCCGTGCAGGCCCTGCAGGCCACCGGTATGAATGAAACCCCCCTGGCGGCGCTGGAGCGCGACGACGCCCTGTTTGCCCTGACCGCCCAGACCCTGCTGTACCAGGACAGCGGCGGCACCCGGCGCGTGACCCTGCGCGACCTGACACGCATTCACAGTGACCAGGAAGGCACCTTGCGGGTGGAAACGCCGGCCGGCACCGCCCTGACCGCCAGCCTGCTGGGCTTTGACCCGGCCAGCGTGCAGCAGTTCTTTGGGCAGGTGCGTGACGCCACCGCCCGCGCCAAGGAGCAGCCCAGTTCGCCGCTGCCCCAGACGGGCACGGCCAAAACCTTTGCCCCGGCGCCCAGCCCTGCGTCGGCTCCGGCCGCCCCTGCTGCCACGGTTCGCCCCGCGCCCACCCCGGTCCCACCCGAGCGCACGGTCATTCAGGCCAGCCCCGAGCGGCAGGACGAGCCCCGTTCGGCCGCCGCGCCGCGGGTGGCCGTGCCCGAAGCGGCGCCCGCTGTCACCCGGCCCGACCCGGTGCCGGCCACGCCCCAGCCCGAGCGCCCCGCGCCCAGCCCGGTGGTGATTTCGTCCTCGGGCTTCAGCCCCTCAAGGCCCGAGGCGCGTCCAGAGGTTCCGACCTCGGCCCCAGCCGCGCCGGCCGCCGGACTGCCCCTGCGCGGGTCGGCGGGCGCGGCCGCCACCCTGGCCCGGCAGGCCGATGGAGTGGCCGGGCTGAGCGGGCGCCTGCGCCTGTTGGGCGCGGTGCTGTTCGTGGGCGCGCTGGCCCTGGCCTTTTTCCAGTTTCAGGGCGGCGAGCCGCTGGCCGGGCTGTGGACCCTGCTGGCGGGCGGCGTGGGCACCATTGCGGTGATGGCCCTGGCGGACCTCGCGCGGCTGCTGGTGGCTCTGGCACGCGCCTCGGTGGAGGGGGCCGGGCTTCTCGATGTGGACTGAAGCGCGCGAGTTGCTGCGCGGCGCCGTTGCCATTCCCTCGGTGTCTGGGCAGGAGGCCGAGGTGGCGGCCTATCTGCAGGGCTGGATGGCGGCGCGCGGATTTGAGGCCCATATCGACGAGGCAGGCAACGCCGTGGGCGCGCGCGGCCACGGCCCCTTGACCGTGGTGCTGCTGGGCCACATGGACACCGTACCGGGCGATATTCCAGTGCGCGAGGAAGAGGGGGTGCTGTACGGGCGCGGGGCCGTGGACGCCAAGGGGCCGCTGTGCGCCTTCATGGCGGCGGTGGCGGCCCTGCCCGAAACCGCCCTCACGCGGGCACGCTTCGTGGTGATTGGCGCCACGGAAGAAGAGGCCCCCAGCAGCCGGGGCGCGCACCACGCCGCGCGCCGCTGGCAGCCGGACCTCGTGCTGATTGGCGAGCCCAGCGGCTGGGAAGGCCTGACGCTGGGGTACAAGGGGCGGCTGGTGGTCAGGGCCCAGGCCACCTGCCCGAACTTCCACACGGCGGGCGAGGGCCGCAGCGCCGGTGACGACCTGACCGAAGCGTGGTTCCGGGTGCGGGCCTGGGCCGCGCAGGCAGGCGAGCCGGGCGGCGTGTTCGGCGGGGTGCAGGCCACCGTGCAGGACCTGCAGGCCAGCACCGACGGCCTGACCCAGCGCGCGGCGGGCACCTTTGGCCTGCGCCTGCCGCCCGCCGTGGCCCCACAGGCCGCCGAGGCCGCCATCCGTGAGGCCCTGGCGGACCTGGACACGGTGACCCTGACCTTCGTGGGCCACGAAACCGCCGTGCGCCACCCCAAAGACAACGCCCTGACCCGCGCCCTGCGCGTGGCAATCCGCGCGCAGGGCGGCACGCCCGTGTTCAAGGTCAAGACCGGCACGAGTGACATGAACGTGGTGGCCCCGCACTGGCCGGTGCCCACGCTGGCCTACGGCCCGGGCGACAGCGCGCTGGACCACACCCCCAACGAGCACCTTGCCCTGGCCGAGTATGACCGCGCGGTGGCGGTGCTCACGGCGGCACTGGGCGCACTGGCCACAGGCGCCGCGCCGTGCGAAGCTCCCAAGGCCCGGTGAACTGGCCTTCACGCGCCCGGCAGGCGGCACCCGCCATGATGCCCGGGCGATGTTTGAACCCGTCACCCTGATCCTGCTGCTGTTTGTGGCGGCGCTGGTGCTGTTCGCCACTGAATGGCTGCCGGTAGACGTCACCGCCCTGGGCCTGCTCTCGGCGCTCTTGGTGCTGGGCCTGATCTCGCCCAAAGCCGCCTTTGCCGGCTTTGGCAGCGATACGGTGCTCACGCTGGCCTCGCTGTTTATCCTCACTCGGGTGCTGCTGCGCGCCGGGGTGATCGAGTGGATTGGGACGGCGCTGGTGCGGCGCTCACGCAACGCGGCCGGGACCCTGCGCGCGTTGCTGGGCACAGTGGCGGGCATCAGCGCCTTTACCAGCAACACGGCCACCACCGCCGTGTTTCTGCCGGTGGTTTCGGGCGTGGCGCGCCGGGCCGGGCTGCATGCCAGCCGCGTGCTGATGCCGCTGGCCTTTGCCAGCATTCTGGGCGGCACCATCACGGTGATTGGCACCAGCACCAACCTCGTGGTGTCGGGGGCGCTGCCGGCCCTGGGGCAAAAGCCACTGGGGTTTTTCGAACTGGCCTGGGTGGGCGTGCCGGTGGCGGTGGTGGGGCTGCTGTACCTCTTTTTTGTGGCGCCGCGCCTGCTGCCGGCCCGGGACGCAGGGCTCGAAGAGCGGCTGCGTGCCTACCTGGCTGACCTGACGGTGGTGCCGGGCAGCGCCCTGGTGGGCCAGACCCTGCGCGAGGCGGGCCTGGGCCGCGACCACGGCCTGACCGTGTTGGCCGCGCGCCGGGGCCAGGACACCCTCTACGCCCTTGGGCCCGACTTCCTGATCCAGGAGGGCGACACCCTGACCGTCGAGGGCCACACCGAGCGCATTCTGGCGGGCAAAAGCACCCTGGGCGTGGTCAGCAAAAGTGAGCAGAAACTGCAGCCGGCCGACCCCAGCGGCGTGCGGCTGGTTGAGGCGGTGGTGATGCCCGGTTCACCGCTGCTGGGGCGCACCCTGAAAGAGGCGCGTTTTCGGGAGCGCTACGGGGTCTCGGTGCTGGCCCTGCACCGCCGCGCCCGCACCCGCGAGCGGCTGGCCGGGCTGCGCGTGCACGTGGGCGACGTGTTGCTGGTGCAGGGCAGCCCCGAACGGCTGGGCGTGCTGGACGAGCATCTGGCCGTGCTGGGCGACCTCACCGAGCACGTGCGCGACCTGAAACGGGCGCCGCTGGCCCTGCTGCTGTTTGGCGGGGCGGTGGTGCTGGGCGGCCTGGGTGTGGTGCCGCTGGGGGTGGCAGTGGTCGTGGCCGTGGCCCTCAGTCTGGCCCTGCGCCTGATTTCCCCCGAGGAGGCCTACAGCGCCGTGGAGTGGCCGGTGATCGTGCTGGTGGCCTGCATGCTGGCCTTTGGCAGCGCCTTTGAAAGCAGCGGCGCGGCCCAGGTGCTCACCGGGGCCCTGTCGGGGGTGCTGGAGCCGCTGGGGCCTTATGGGCTGCTGGCGGCGCTGTTTCTGGTCACCGTGGCGCTGACCCAGCCCATGAGCAATCAGGCGGCGGCGCTGGTGATGCTACCCCTGGCCATGGGCACCGCCAAGGCCCTGGGCTACGATCCCCGGCCCTTTGTGATTGGCATCACCGTGGCCGCCAGCAACTCCTTCATTACTCCGCTGGAGCCGTCGTGCATGCTGGTCTATGGCCCCGGGCGCTACACCTTTGCTGATTTCGTGCGGGTGGGCGCGGGCCTGACGGCGGTGACGTTCGCGGTGGCCCTGCTGATCATTCCCCGCGTCTGGCCGTTCTAGAGCAGTTGACATAAAGATGATGTTGGGTTTCGACCCTCTCCCCTCGTGGGAGAGGGCCTCGCGCAGCGAGGGGTGAGGGGGTTCTATGGTCAACCGCTCTAAGCGCGGCGCCTGACGAAGTCGCTTGTTGAGAAGGCCGCCTGCTCATGCTGCCGTTCAAAGCGGTTGGGTATCCCGCGTAGCGGGGGAGAGCGCAGGTCGCCGCCACCTCCTACGCCCGCCTTGGGGTCAGCCATCGGGCTGGTGGTCAGTGCCGCAGTGCCCGTGCAGGCGCGCGTCTGGCGGCATCAGTGCTGAGGCGGCAGGGCGCGCAAGGCTCTGCCGCGATTTGCTTCAGGAAGGGCTGGACAACCCGCACCGTGCTTCACTGGTGGGCCGGCGCCGCAAAGTCGTGCGGCCAGCCCAACGGCCAGCCGCCACTTCACCCCTCTGTGTGAAGCGGCGGCTGCGCGGGTGGCGCCGGGGTTAGATAAACAGAGGCGCGTCCGGGTCGTCGGGCAGGGGCCGGTCCTTGCGGGCCAGCAGCGCGGCGGTGGTGCCAATCCCGATGATCGCGCCCAGGGCAATCACGATCAGCGCCCAGGTGATGCGCGCATGCGATTGGTCAGGATTGCGGTCTGAAGCCATGGCCGCAGGATACCAGGGTGCCCCTGAACACGTTCCTTACACGGGGTTCAGAGTTTTGGCGGGGCAGGCAGAGTGCGCGGCAGGCGGGCCCACAGCAGCAGCAGGGCCGCCCCGCCCAGGGCCACCAGGGCCAGCAGCCCCCAGCGCGGGCCCAGCACCCAGTCCCGGCTGATCAGGGTGCTGGCCAACAGGGCGCCGGGCGGGCCCATGCCCACCAACACAAAGGAATACAGGCTCATCACGCGTCCGCGCAGGGCGTCAGGGATGGTGAGCTGCACGGTGCTGTTGGCGCTCACCAGGAGGCTCAGCATGCCAAAGCCGCAGGCGGCCAGCACCGGAAACGCCAGCGCCGGGCCCGGCGTCAGCGCCAGCAGCGCCGCGCTGCCCAGCAGCAGCAGCGCCCCCAGGCGCAGGTTGCGCAGCGGGTTGGGTTTGCTGGCCTGCCACAGCGCCCCCGCCATCGCCCCAATGCCAAAGGCCGCCGACAGCGCCCCGAAAGTGGCTTCCCGCGCGCCAAACACCACCCGGGCGTAGTAGGGAATGATCACATTGAAATTGATGATGGTCAGGCTCAGGGCGCCCACCAGCAGCATCACGTGGCGGACGGTGGAGGTGGCGCGCACATAGCGCAGGCCCTCGCCAATGTCGGCCAGCATGCTGGCGGGGCGGGCCTGTTCCCGCTCGGGAAAGGGCAGGGTGGCCAGCACGTACAGCACCACGAAAAAGGACGCCACGTTCAGGTAAAAGGGCAGGGCCAGCCGCGCCACGTTGTCGGTGTCGCCCCCGGCCAGTACGGTCACCCCCAGCGCCGCCACCACCCCGAACAGCGCCTGCCCCAGCGTGCGGCTCACATTGAACGACAGGCTGTTGAGCGCCACCGCGTTGGGCACGTCGCTGCGCGGCACAAAGTCCACCACCATGCTCTGGCGTGCGGGCATATCAAAGGCGTTGGCCACGCCGCCCACAAAGGCAATCACCATCACCAGCGGCAGGGTCACCAGATTGAGGTGGGTGGTGACCGCCAGCGCCAGGGCGGTCAGCAGCAGGGTGATCTGGGTGCTCAGCAGCACCCGCCGCCGGGGAACGCGGTCCACCACGGCCCCTGCAAACAGCGACAGCAGCAGGCTGGGGGTGAACTGTGCCACCGTGACCCAGCCCAGCGCGGCGCTGGAGCCCCCCGAGAGTTCCAGCACCAGATACTGCTGGGCCGTGGCCTGCATCCATGAGCCCACCAGCGACAGCAGCTGCGAAGTCCAGTAGCGCCGGTAGTCCGGGTGACGCAGGGCAGAAAAGGTGCGCTGGCGCCAGCGATCAAAAGCGGCGGTCATGCAGGGCCTGCGGTCACTGCCAGGCAGGCCCTGCGGGGCGGCGGAATCCTTCCCATGCGCTTCACGCCGCCCACCATACGCCTGGCGTTCGCCCTGGCTCCCCGCAGGAATGCACAGAAGGCGCGCCCTGGGTCCCGCCCCTCTGGACGCAGGCCGGGGAATGGGCCCACCCACAGCCCAGGCTCATCGTTGGGTCTGGGGCGCCCGGCCCCGCAGTGGTTGCAAAGAAAGCCGTTGGGCGCGCCGTGAGGGTGGCCCAGGCGCCACCCACACTTGCAGGGGAGCGGGCGCCGTGTTACGGTGCGCGGGTCTACCCCTGGTGTTTTCTTCACGCTGGTCTCATGGCGGCCGCCTCTTGCCTGCCTTCCCCCCGAGTGATCCCGTGACCCACACCCCCCCCACCCTTGTCGCTGCGCGCCTCGCCCTGCTGGTGGGCGCCCTTGTGCTCGGTCAGGGCAAAGCCCAGACCGCCGCGCCTGCAGATCTGCGCGTGGCCTCCAGTGTCACCGTACAGGCGGGCGATACCGCCTACAGTCTCGCGCGCCGTGCCGGGCTCACCCTGGACGCCCTGCTGGCCCTGAACGGCCTGAGCACTCCAGACCTGAAGGTGGGGCAGGTGCTGAAACTGCGCGCCCAGGGGCCAGCTGCCGTGCAGGCGCAGGGTCTGCCCGCCGCGCCCGCCCTCACCCACACGGTGCAGGCGGGCGACACCCTGTTTGCCCTGGCGCGGCGCTACGGCGTCAGCGTGGACGCCCTGCTGGCCGCCAACGGCCTGAGCAGCGGCGCGGTGGTCCGCACGGGGCAGGTGCTGGTGCTGCCGGCCGGGGCCCAGGCCAGTGCTGTGGCCAGCGCGGCCCCGGCCGCCCCAGTGTCCGTCCCCGCACCCGCGCCGCGCCCCGGCGTGCAGGGCTCGCCCTTTGTGCCGGGGGGCCCGGCGCCCAGTGCGCCCCAGGTGCAGCCCGGCGCCCCCATGCCGCAGCCCGGGCGGCCCACCAGCCAGGCCCCGGCCCTCCCTTTGGCGGAAACCCCCAGCCCCCTGGGCCCCAGCGCGGACTGGCGGCAGGCTGCCCTGGCACTGCTGAACACGCCCTACCTGTATGGCGGCACCACCCCGCGCGGCACCGATTGCAGCGGCTTTGTGCTGCAGGTCTTTACGCCTCTGGGGGTCAGCCTGCCGCGCACCAGCGCCGATCAGGCCAGGGCCGGGCAGGAGGTGGACCCGGACGACCTGCAGCCCGGCGACCTGGTGTTTTTCGACACCGAGGGCCGGGGCCGGGTGACGCACGTGGGCATTTATCTGGGTGAGGACCAGTTCGTGAGTGCCAACAGCTACCAGGGCCGCGTGACTGTGGACACCCTGCGCGCGGACCGCTACTGGGGCCCCCGGTACCTGCTGGCCCGCCGCATCCTGAACAGCCCCCTGGCCAGCCGCTGAGGCGCTGAAGGGGGCGGGGGGCCTGGGGCGACAGCGGCCCCGGTCCCCCCGTTCACCCTAAGCGGCAGACGCTGTGGGCCCGGGCGTGCGCCAGCGGCCCCGGCTCAGGGCCAGCAGGGCCGCCACTGCCAGCAGGCTCAGCAGCAGCCCGGCGTGCCCCCCGCTCAGAAAGGTCAGGGGCAGGGCGGCGCCCAGTGCCAGCGGCGCCAGCAGCAAGCGGCGCAGTGGGGCCCCTGGCAGCACCAGCAGCGCCAGCCCCAGGCCGGCGGCGGCGCCCAGCGCCTCGGCCAGCAGCGGCGGGAGGTAGGCGGTCAGCACCCCGCCCAGGGTAAAGCCCAGGCCCAGGGCCAGCAGCGCGCCGGCCAGCGCCAGGGGCGGCAGGGGCCGGCGGCGGCTTTGGGCCCAGGCCAGGGCCAGCAGGGCGCTCAGGCTCAGGGCCACCGCCTGGGCCACATGCACCTTGCGCAGCGTTTCGCGCAGATTGCCGCCGGTAAACACCACCGCCACGTCCTGCGCCGTAATGGCGTCGGTCAGGTGCCAGCGCAGGGTGGTCTGGCCGCCCAGGGCCGCGCGGGTCTGGCTGGTGGGGAACAGGGCGTAACGCTGGAACTTGGCGGGCCGGTCCGCATTCAGGGTCAGGTCGAAGTCGCGCAGGGCCTCGCGGCGGCTCAGCACATAACTCCAGCTGCGCGCGCCCTGGTGGCGGTAGCGCACCTGCACCGTCACGCTGCCGCGCGCGGGCACCTCGCCTTCCCAGCTCTGGCCACTGTCCTGGGCGCCGGGGCGCAGCGGCACGCCGTTGACCACCAGGGCAAAGCCGCTCAGGGTGCCGCTGCCCTGCGGCAGGGGAAAGGTGAAGCGCATGGTGGCGGGGGTGTCCAGGGGGTTGCTGAAGCGGTAGGTCGCGCCAAATGCCGCCGTGTAGTAGGTGCCGCGCCCCCCCGCCGGATCGGTGAAGCGCAGGTCGGCCTGCACCACCGCGCGGTCCAGGTCCACCGGGCGCTCGGTCAGCAGGGTGACGGCGCGCGAGTAGGTCAGTGTGTTGCCGCGCCGCACGAAGCCTTCTTGCAGGTCCTGCACGCTGCCAGGGGCGTCGCCCAGGTAGGGCAGCAGCCGGGTCCATTCGTCGCCCACCCCAATGCGCGCCACCACGTCGGGCGGCAGCGAGAGGCTGCGGGTGTAGGTGCGCGTTTCGAGCAGCGCCGCGCTTGGGGACGGCTGCGCGGTCTCGCCCCCTTCCGGGTCGGCGGCGTTGGCGTACCGGGCACTTTGCTGGGCACTCAGGCGCAGGTCCACCGCGCGCTGGGTCAGACCCGTGGCCAGCGTGGCTCCGGCAAGCGCCAGCGCCAGCAGCAGCCAGCCCGTCATCTGGGGCCCGGCCCGCAGGGCCGCCGCCAGTGCGGCGCGCGCCCGCTCACGGTCCAGCAGGCCCAGCAGCAACAGGGCCAGCAGGGCCGCCCCCAGCAGCGCGCCCAGTGGCAGCGCCAACCGCACCAGCTCATGCAGGGCCGCCAGCAGGGCAGAAACAGCAGCTTGAACCATGTCAACCTCCGGTGAGTAAAGGACTCATTGGAGTACACCACTCAAGCAAGGGGGTGGCGTCCCTCTTTTGGAGGAGGGGGGCGGCTGGCGTAAGCTCAGGGTATGCGCCCCCTGCTGCTGCTCCTGTTGTGCACCCTGGCGTCGGCGGCACCCGCCCCCTCCGTGCGGCCGGTGCTGGCCACCCTGGGGGGTGAAGCCCAGCCCTACCTGCTGGGGGCGTGGGCGCAGGGCCGCTGGCTGGGTGCTGACGCGGCCCGGGGACAGGTGCCGGCGGGGGCCACCTATACCCGCCTGCAGCTGGGCGCCGCGCCCCAGGCGGTGCGTGGCGGCAGTGTGCAGCCTCTGGACGTGCCCTGCGAGCAGACGCTGACCGTGCCGGTCTCGCCTGCCCCAGTGCTGCCGGGCGGCGCCCTGTTCGCAGGCGCGGGCGGACCGCTGCAGCCGCGCCCGGTCACGGTGCTACCCACCGCCAACCCCACCTACGCGGCGCTGGTGAAAGCCGAGCTGCAGCGCCGGGGCCTCCGGGCGCCGGTCGTCACCCTGACCCGTCTGGTGCGCACCGATCTGGACGGCAACGGTGCCCAGGAGGTCCTGATTGAAGCCAGCCGTTTCCGCGAGCGCAGCGGCGACTTTCCGCCGCCCGTGGGGCAGCCTGGGGACTACAGCCTGCTGCTGCTGCGCCACGTGGTGAACGGGCGCGCCGTGACGACCGTGCTGGGCGGGCATGTGGCCCCCCTGACCCCCTGGGACCCAGACGCGGGCGCCCCCATGCCCATGGCCACCCTGTACCGGCTGGTCGGGGTGGCCGACCTGAACGGCGACGGCCGCATGGAACTGGCACTGAGCAGTGCCTACTATGAGGGCGCGGGCGTCTCGGTGCTGGAGTGGCGCCCGGCCGGGGTGCGCCGCACGCCCCTGGAAAGCGGCTGCGGGGTCTAGGGCCCGGCCAGAGCAAACTGCTCTAGACTTGGCCACCATGAGTGAGCGTGTCTTGGTGGGCCCGGCCGGAGCGCTGCCCGAGGGCGGGCAGGTGGCGGTCACGGTGGAGGGTGTGGGCGTGGTCGTGGTGCATTTTGAAGGGCAGTTCTACGCGCTGCGCAACAACTGCACCCACAAGGACTATCCGCTGCTGGGCGGCGCCGTGAGTGACGGCCGCATCACCTGTGAGAAACACGGCGGCCGCTTTGAACTGGCCACGGGCAAGGCGCGGGCCCTGCCTGCCGTGAAGCCTGTGCGCATCTACCGCACCGAAGTCGAGGACGGCCAGCTGTACGTCTGCGCGCTCTAAGGACCTCGCCCCGAGAATGGAAACGTTTCGGCGCTCTTCTGAAACGTTGAAATAGGAGGGGCGAGGTCCTTTTTTCGCTTCTCGCTCTGCTCGGTTGATCTCAAGATCAACAGCGAGTGACTTAGTTCAGGTCCTTGGGCCCCGGGTCTGGCGGCCAGGGCAGTCCACGCCCGCCGCGCAGGGCGTACAGTACGGTGGTTCCATCCGTTGGTGTCTGAGCCGGCCTCGTGGCCGCCGGAGGTCTTATGCTGGACGACCCGCAGCCCAAGAAACGTAGGCGCAAGGCCCAGGCGGCGCCCGAGCCGCTGGTGCCGCCCCTGATCACGCCCAATCTGCGCGACAGCCGCGCGCCCGGGCCGCTGCCCGCCCCGGCCCGGCCCCGGCGCGTGACCCTGGCCGCCTTCCTGGCACCCCCAGCGCCTCTCCAGGGGGCGCCCACCCAAGAGCCGGCGCTGCGCCGCCGCGCCCGGCGCCGGCGCTAGGGCTGCCTGTGGGGGCGGGGGGCCAGACGCGGCGCTGACGGTTCAGGGTCCCGTGCTGTAATACCGTGACACTGCCCTGACCGCTGGCCTGTCTACTGCCCAAGGAGTCTGTCACTGTGCCCCCCAAGAACACTTCGCGTCCGGTTTCCACCTCTGTCTCGTCCGCTGCCCGGCCGCGGCGGGCCTCTGGTCCGGCCGCCTCCAACCAGACCCACAGCACGGTGGCCAACCCGCAGAGTCCCCTGCTCAACCGGGAGTTGTCGTGGCTGGCCTTTAACGAGCGGGTGCTGGCCGAGGCCAGAGACGAGCGCAACCCCCTGCTGGAACGCCTGAAATACGCGGCCATCTGCGGCAGCAACCTCGACGAGTTCTTCATGGTGCGCGTGGCAGGCATTCACCGCCAGATTGCGGCGGGCGTGCACACCCCGGGCCCCGACGGCCTGCCCCCACAGGACACGCTGACCCTGGTGCGCGACCGCACCCAGGTGATGCTGCGCGAGATCGAGGCGGTCACGCGGCGCATTCTGCGCGACCTGGGCCGCCAGGGCGTGAAACTGGCGCGCGTGTCTGAGCTGGGGCGCCGGGCACGGGCGCAGCTGCGCGAGCATTACCTCGCCGAAATCCAGCCGGTGCTGACCCCGCTGGTGGTGGACCCCAGCCATCCTTTTCCGTACCTCAGCAACCTCAGCCTGAACCTTGCGGTGCTGCTGGACTCTGGCGAGGACGACGAGCCCGAATTCGCCCGCGTGAAGGTGCCGGTGGGCGTGCTGCCGCGCGCCGTGTGCATTGCCGACACGGTCCTGCTGCTGGAAGACGTGATCGCCGCCCACATTGGCGAACTGTTCAAGGGCCGCCGGGTGCTGGCCGCCCACGCCTTCCGCGTGACCCGCAACACCGACTACGAGTTCGAGGAAGAGGAAGCCGAGGACCTGCTCGCCACCATTGAAGACGGCCTGCGCCGCCGCCGCTTTGGCTCGGCGGTGCGGCTGGAGGTGGTGCGCGACACGCCGCCGGCCCTGATCACCTTCCTGCAGGAGCGCCTGCGCCTGGCCCCCGAGGACATCTTTACGCTGGAAGGCCCGCTGGGCACCGCTGACCTGATGGGCCTGCCCGTCAAGCGCCCAGACCTGACTTTCGAGCCGTACTCGCCCGCGGTACCCGATCTGGACGGCGACGAGGAAGACGGCATCTTCGACACCATCCGCACGCGCGACGTGCTGCTGCACCATCCCTACGACGGCTTTGCCAACATTCTGGATTTTCTGGAAGAAGCCAGCCGTGACCCCCAGGTGCTGGCGATCAAGCAGACCCTGTACCGTACGGGCGACGATCCCCGCCTGCTCAGCGCCCTGCGCGCCGCCGCCGAGAACGGGAAACAGGTGGTGGCCCTGATTGAACTCAAGGCCCGCTTTGACGAGCAGCGCAACATCTCCTGGGCCCGCAAGCTGGAGCGCGCCGGCGCCCACGTGGTGTACGGCGTGGCGGGCCTGAAAACCCACGCCAAGGTCACCCTGATCGTGCGGCGCGAAGAAGGCGGCCTGCGGCGTTACGTGCACATTGGTACCGGCAACTACAACGCCAAGACCGCCCGCCTGTACACCGACCTGAGCCTGCTCTCGGCTGACCCCGACCTGGGCGCGGATGTGGCCGAACTGTTTAACCACCTCACCGGCTACGCCGAGGCCGAATACACCCACCTGCTGGTGGCCCCCGACACCGCCCGCACGGGCTTTGAAGCCCTGCTGGAGCGCGAAGCTGCCCACGCCCGCGACGGTCTGGACGCCTGGGTCCGCGTGAAACTCAACCAGCTGACCGACCCCGCCATGATTGAGGCCCTGTACCGCGCGGCGGCGGCGGGCGTGCGCGTGGAACTGATTATTCGCGGCGTGTGCTGCCTGCGCCCCGGCGTGGAGGGTCTGTCCCAGAGTGTGCGCGTGCGCAGTCTACTGGGGCGCTACCTGGAACATGCCCGCGTGTTTGCCTTTGGCAACGGCGGCAGCCCGGAAGTGTATTTCGGCAGCGCCGACTGGATGAGCCGCAACCTCGACCGCCGCGTGGAAGTGATTGCCCCGGTGCTGGACGACGGCCACCGCGAAACCTTCCTCAGCATTCTGGACACCGAATGGGCCGACACGCGCGGCTCGTGGGAATTAAACGCCAAGGGCGAGTACGAGAAAATTCCCGGCGATTTCAGCGCCCAGGCGACGTTTGCGGCGGCGCGGCATCCGGGGTAAGGGGGCAGCGGTAAGCGGTGCGCGGGCAGCAGGAAAGGCAGGAGGGGAGAGGTTGAAGGTGGGTGGGGCAAAGGGTGGTCAGCGCCACGTCACTGCATGACCGCAGGGATTTCCTGCCGCTTGAACGCCTGCTCTGCAAGACACAACGTGCGACTTGAACGGAAGGCCCTGACTCCTCCCCCTTGCGGGGACTCGCAGAGCTGCGAAGCACAGGTTGGGAGGGGGGGTGGCGAGTTTCGCTCGCCTTCGAGCTCGACGAGCAAAACCAGTTTTGCCCCGATGTCCCTTTCACGACAACTCGTAGCAAACAAGGTGGGGGGCAACAGGTTCCAGCAGCCTGCCCACGCTGAGCCCGCTTCACTCCCTCCATCCTTGATCGCAGTCCACCCCCCGACCAACGGCCTTGACAGGGGAGACCAGTCAGAGGGACCCCGCAGCTCCTCTTTTCCCGCGTACTGCCTCCCGCTTCCCGCACCCACAACAAGAACACCCCAGACCATTCCGGTCCGGGGTGCCCAGCAACGTCCCTCAGGCGTTAGCCCTGGTTGTCGTCGCCTTCGGTCTTCTTGTCGCCGCCCAGGCCAAACTGCGCGAACAGGTCAGCGTAGACGTCGCCCAGCTTGGTGCTGATCTTGCCGCCCTGCTGGGCGTCCTTGGCGTTGTAGTTGTAGTCGGCGCCGCCTTCACGGCGACCACGGCCACCGCCGCGCTGGCCACCCTGGCCGCCACCGCTGCTGTAGCGGTCGCTGCGGGCGCCGCCACCCTGCGACACGTAGTCGCGCTGGGCGGGCACGCTGCCGCCACCCAGGAAGCGGCGACGCGACAGGCTGGCGCGCTGCTCCACGGGGTCAATGTTCAGAATGACGGCTTCAATCTCGTCGCCCTTCTTGAACAGGTCGGCGGGGTTGTTCACGCGCTGGGTGTCCAGCTCGCTGATGTGGATCAGACCCTCGATCCCCTCTTCGATCTCCATGAACACGCCGAAATCGGTCATGCCGGTGATCTTGCCCTTCACGGGGGTGCCGGGGGGGTAACGGTCAGGCAGGGCGCTCCAGGGATCGTCCGTGGTCTGCCGAATCCCGAGGGAGATGCGGCGGTCCTTGGGGTCAATGCGCAGGATGACGGCTTCGACCTCGTCGCCTTCCTTCATCACTTCGTTGGGGTGACGCACGCGCTTGGTCCAGCTCATTTCGCTGACGTGCACCAGACCTTCCAGACCCGACTCCAGCTCCACAAAGGCGCCGAAGTTGGTCAGGTTGGTGACCTTGCCCTTCACGCGCTGGCCGATGTGGTAGCGCTCGGTGGCACCTTCCCAGGGGTCCTGGGTCAGGGCCTTCATGGACAGGTTGATGCGCTCGCGCCCGCCGTCCACGTCCATGACCTGCACCTGCACCTTGTCGCCCACCTTGACCACGTCGCGGGGGTGGTTGAAGCGGCCGTAGGTCAGTTCGCTGCGGTGCACCAGGCCGTCAATGCCGCCCAGGTTCACGAACACGCCGAAGTCGGTGATTTCCACCACTTCGCCTTCAAACTGCGCGCCGGGCTCCAGCTGACCCACGGTTTCTTCGCGGGCCTTGGCCTTCTGGGCTTCCAGAATGGCGCGGTGGCTGATGATCACGCGGTTGCGCTTGCGGTTGAGCTCAATGAGCTTGACCATCAGGGGCTTGCCCACGTAGGGGTCCAGGTCATTGACGCGGCGGGTGTCCACCTGCGAGGCGGGCAGGAACGCACGGATGCCCTCGACCTGCGCGACGAGGCCGCCGCGCACCTTTTCCAGCACCTCGACTTCAAAGGCTTCGCCCTGCTCCTGCATCTTTTCCAGAACGCGCCAGCCCTTGTCCTGATCGGCGCGCTTCTTGCTCAGCACGATCTGGCTGTTGGGCAGGTCCACGCGGACCACGTAGGCTTCGATCTGGTCGCCGGACTTGTACATCTCCTGGGCCTGCTCCAGCGTCACGGGCTCGTCGCCCAGCTGGTTCAGGGGGATGATGCCTTCCACCTTGGCGCCAATGTCCACGGCAATGCCTTCCTGGCCGATGAACACGATGGTGCCGTCCACGATGTCGCCGCGCGTGACGCTCTGGGGCTCCTGGGCCTCACTGGCCAGGATGTCCTCCATGGTCATCGCGGGGTACTCGCGCTCCTCGGTGGGGGCGGGCGCGCTGGGCTGGGTGGTGCCCGTCGTGGGCTGAGTCCCGCCTTGCTGGGCGGGGGTCTGGGTGTTGTCTTCCATGAACTCCTGTCCTCCTGGGTTCACCGGCACTCCGGCCCGTGAAACCGACCTGATACCTGCTCTTCGTCCACACCTGACCAGCTGGTCAGCAGCATGCAACGGGCGCGGCAACACCTCAGTGTATCAGAGTTCAGGGAGGCGCGGCAACTGCGGTCTAAACGCGCTTCAGCGCCTCTTGCCCCCCGGGGTCGGCCCTGCCGGACATTCACGGGCAGGGGCCCCCACCCTTGACGGCTGCGCGCGGGTCCATCTATACTCCCTGACGCTGCTTTGCCAGAAAGTGGCGCGCCAGAGTATGTGGTGGGGCATCGTCTAATGGCAGGACGTCGGTTTCTGGCACCGTTAATCAAGGTTCGAGTCCTTGTGCCCCAGCCAGAGAAACTCCGCTGAAAAGCGGGGTTTTTTTCATGTGAGGCGGGCGGCGCCTTTGGGGCAGGCTCATCTGGGGGGAAGCGCTTCCAGGGCCGCGTCGCTTAGACTTCGCGCATGACTCCTGCGCACGAGTGGTACAAGAGCGCCGTGTTCTACGAGCTGTCGGTCCGCACCTTTGCGGATGGCAACGGCGACGGCAAGGGCGATTTTCCGGGCCTGACCGGGCGACTGGACTACCTGAAAAACCTGGGTGTGGACTGTCTGTGGCTGCTGCCCTTTTACCCCAGCCCCCTGCGCGACGACGGCTACGACGTGGCCGACTACGTGGGCATTCACCCGGACCTGGGCACCCTGGAGGACTTCAAGGTCTTTCTGCGTGAGGCCCACGCCCGGGGCCTGCGGGTGATTGGCGACCTCGTGACCAACCACACCTCCAGCGACCACCCCTGGTTCCAGGCGGCGCGGCGCGGCCCTACGTTGCCCGACGGCAGCCCCAACGAGTACCACGACTATTACGTCTGGAGCGATACTGGCACCGAGTATGCGGGCGCGCGCATCATCTTTACCGACACCGAAACCAGCAACTGGACGCGCGACGACCAGTGCGGGCGCTACTACTGGCACCGCTTCTTTTCCAGCCAGCCGGACCTGAACTTCGATAACCCCCGGGTGGTGGAAGAACTGCTGTCGGCCGCGCGCTTCTGGCTGGACCTGGGGGTGGACGGCTTCCGGGTGGACGCCGTGCCTTACCTGATCGAGCGCGAAGGCACCAACTGCGAGAACCTGCCCGAAACCCACGCCATCCTGAAAAGGATGCGCCGCATGGTGGACGAGGAGTACCCGGGGCGCCTGCTGCTGGCCGAAGCCAACCAGTGGCCTGAAGAGGTGGTGGAATACTTTGGCACCGACGAGGACCCCGAGTTCCACATGTGCTTTAACTTCCCGGTGATGCCCCGGCTGTACATGAGCCTGAAGAAAGAGGACACCACCTCGATCCGCGAGATCATGGGCCGGCTGCCCCAGATTCCCAAATTCGGGCAGTGGGCCACCTTCCTGCGCAACCACGACGAGCTGACGCTGGAAATGGTGACCGACGAGGAGCGCGCCTTTATGTACGCTGCCTACGCGCCGGACACCCGCATGAAGATCAACGTGGGCATTCGCCGACGGCTGGCGCCGCTGCTGGACAACGACCGGCGGCGCATTGAACTGCTGACCACCGTGCTGCTGGCCCTGCCGGGCAGCCCCATCCTGTACTACGGCGACGAAATTGGCATGGGCGACGACCTGAGCCTGGCCGACCGCAACGGCGTGCGCACGCCCATGCAGTGGAACGCGGGCATGAGCGGCGGCTTTTCCACTGCGTGGCCGTCCGACTGCTTTTTTCCGCCCATCAGCGACCCGGTGTACGGCTTTGGGCGCGTGAATGTGCAAAGCCAGGAACGTGACCCCAGCAGCCTGCTGAAATGGACCGCCCGGCAGCTGGAAGTGCGCCGCGCCCACCCGGCCTTCGCCCACGGCGAGCTGCAGTTCATTGACACCGACAACCCGGCCATTCTGGCGTTTACCCGCACCACCGCGGACGAAACCCTGCTGATCGTGAGCAACTTTGCTGCCAATGCCCAGGCGGTGCGCCTCGAACTGGGCGACCACGTGGGCCGCACCCCCGTCACGCTGTCCGGCGGCAGTCATTTCCCCGTGGTGGCCGAAGCGCAATACCCCATGATTCTGGGGAAATACGATTACTACTGGCTGCGCCTCAACTGAGTTGAGGATGAATGGGTGATGGGTGAAAGAGGGGGGCCCGCACGGTCAATGTGCGGGCCCCTTTCGCTTGCAGGTTCAGCCCTTGAGCTTCTGGGTCACCTCCACCAGGCGGCGGGCCTGATGGGCAATGCTGGCGCGGTCCTGCTCGCTCAGGGGCTGGCCGCCTGCGGTCACGCTGGCGCCGTAGGGGTTGCCGCCCGAAGCGAAAATGACGGGGTCGGTGTAGCCGGGGGGCACCAGAATGCAGCCCCAGTGCATGGCCATCACGTACAGGGTTTGCAGGGTGGTTTCCTGGCCGCCGTTGGGGTTCTGGGCGCTGGTCATGGCACTGAAGGTCTTGTTGGCGAGCACGCCGCTGGCCCACAGGCCGCCCAGAGTGTCAATGTAGGCGCGAATCTGGCTGGCCGCGCCGCCAAAGCGGGTAGGGCTGCTGAACAGAAAGGCGTCGGCCCATTCCAGATCGGCCGGAGAGGCGGTGGGTACGTCCGCCATGCGCTCCTGTTGCGCTTTCCAGGCGTCCTGCGTGTCAATAACGGCCTGCGGAGCGGTCTCGGCCACCTTCAGCAGCCGTACCTCGGCCCCGGCGGCCTGGGCGGCCTCGGCGGCCACCTGCGCCATGGCGTGATTCGTGCCGTAGGTGGAGTAGTAGACAATCGCCAGTTTCACCGGGGTGGGGGAGGTCATGCCCGAGTGTAAGCAGTCCAGAGGCTTAACATTAAATGAATTAAGAAAGAAGAAAGAGCGCCTCGGCGCTCCTTCACGGTCATTGGTTGGTCCTTAAACGCGCACGATCACGCGTGCGCCGTCGTCTTCCAGGTGCACGGTGTCAATGAAGCGCACCACGCGCGTGGCGTAGCCCATCACCAGCGTGTGGGTGCGCGCGCCGCCGCCAAAGCGACGCACGCCGCTCAGCAGTTCGCCGTAGGTGATCCCCGTGGCGCTGAAGACCATCTGCTTGCCCGGGGCGAGGTCGTTGGTCTTGTACACGCGATTTTCATCCACGCCCATCGCCTTGAAACGCTCGCGCATGGCGTCGTCCTCGGCAATAAAGCGGCCCTGAATCTCGGCGCCCAGGCACTTCATGGCCGCCGCCGACAGCACGCCTTCGGGGGCGCCCCCCGAACCCATCAGCGCGTGAACGCCCGTGCCGCGCACGCCCACCTGAAGGCTGGCCACCACGTCGCCGTCGCCAATGAGTTTCACGCGGGCGCCGGCCGCGCGCACCCGGCGAATCAGGTCGGCGTGGCGTTCGCGGTCCAGAATGGTGATCATCAGATCATCCACGTCGCGCTCCAGGCTCTGGGCCAGCACGTTCAGGTTGGCTTCCACCGGCCAGTCCAGGTTCACCTTGCCGGCGGCGGGGGGCGGCACCACCAGCTTGTCCATGTAGCAGTCCGGCGCGTGCATCAGGCCGCCGCGCTCGGACAGGGCAATCACCGCCAGCCCGTTGGGCAGCCCCTTGGCCGTGACCGAAGTGCCTTCCACCGGGTCCACGGCGATGTCCACCTCGTACTGCCCGGCGCCCACCTTTTCCCCGATGTACAGCATGGGGGCCTCGTCCATCTCGCCTTCCCCGATGACCACCGTGCCCCGGATATCCAGCGAATTCAGTAGCTCGCGCATGGCCTCGGTGCCCGCGCCGTCCACCGCATTCTTGTCCCCCATACCCATCTGACGGCTGGCCGCCAGCGCCGCCCCCTCGGTCACCCGCGCCGTTTCCAACACCAGGGCATGTTCAAAATGATTGGAGTCCACGCGCGCCTCTGGGCCGCCCTTCCGCTTGACCGTCATGCCCCGAAGCTAACACGGGGCAAAAAAAATCCCCTCTGGGAGCGATTCCAAGCCAGAGAAGAGGACGCGGTTTTGTGGTGGCTGTCTCTGAGAGGCGGACGGTGCTTAACCTTGAACTGACCCCTCACCCCTTACTGCGAAGGCCCTCTCTGGGGCGCAGCTTCTTCGAGTCCCATAAAGGAAGAGGGTCAGGACACCACCCGAGCCCTTCAAAAGTAGAACCTTCTGGGCCGCACCAAGTTCCCTTTGCCCCCCTAATGCCCGGGTCCAGACGAAGCCGTCGTGCCCGAAGGGCGCGGGCGTAAGCCGATGGGCGGAGAAGGGCGACGGCGTACATCGCGGGGCGAAGTCTGGCCGCCCGGAACCCTCAGTCAACGTTTGCCAGCGCAGCGCCGCTCCCCCTGCCCCTTTGGGGTATGGGGCTGGGGGGTGGGGCAAACCCGGGCAACACCCCCCCTACCGCAACACCCCCGCCCAAACCAAAACCCCCCACAAAATCACCGGAATCGCCAGCGACCCGGCGATCAGCTTGAACAGGCGCCACCAGTCGTTCAGAAATTCCTTCATGGCACCATGCAGGCTACCAGCACCGGCCCGCGCGCAGTGCAAGCGCCTTCACGCTGTCTTACCCCAGCGCCGCCTGCCCGGGCCGCCCTGCGTACACTGGGCCCCATGACGATCAGCGACCTGGCCGGAAAACGCGCCCCACAGCGCCTGCTGACGAACATTCCCCGCCTGGTGGCACATTACTACGAAACCCGCCCTGACCCCGCCGACCCCCTGCAGCGCGTGGCCTTTGGCACCAGCGGGCACCGGGGCAGCAGCCTGAATGGCAGCTTCAACGAGGCCCACATTCTGGCGATTGCCCAGGCCGTGGCCGAGCACCGCGCCGCCGCTGGCATTACGGGGCCGCTGTACATGGGCCTGGACAGCCACGCCCTCTCTGAACCCGCCTGGATGAGCGCGCTGCAGGTGCTGGCGGCAGGCGGCGTGCGGGTGCGCGCCCAGGCTGGCACCCTGACCGCCACGCCCCTGATCAGCCACGCGATTCTGGAACACAACCGCGCGGGGGCCGAACAGGCCGACGGGATTGTGATCACGCCCAGCCACAACCCCCCGCAGGACGGCGGTTTCAAGTACAACCCCCCCAGCGGCGGCCCCGCCGACACCGATGTGACGGGCGCCGTGCAGGCCCGTGCCAACGCCATCCTGGCCGGCGAACTGCGCGACGTGCACCGCGTCTCGCTGGAAGACGCCATGAACGCGCTGGACCCCTTTGACTTCCTGCGGCCCTACGTGCGCCAGTTGCCCGACGTGATTGACCTGGACGCCATCCGCGAAAGTGGCGTGCGCATTGGCGTGGACCCGCTGGGCGGCGCCAGCCTGCCCGTCTGGGAGCTGATTGCCGAAGAACACCGCCTGAATCTGACGGTGGTGAACCACGACGTGGACCCGCGCTTTGCCTTCATGAGTGTGGACCGCGACGGCAAGATTCGCATGGACTGTTCGAGCCCCTACGCCATGGCCGGGCTGCTGGCCCTGAAAGGCGACTTTGACGTGGCCGTGGGCAACGACCCCGACGCCGACCGCCACGGCATCGTGACCCCGGCGGGGCTGATGAACCCCAACCATTACCTCGCAGTGATGATTGACTACCTGTTCACCCACCGCCCCGGCTGGCGCCCGGACGCCGCCATTGGCAAAACCCTGGTGAGCAGCGCCCTCATTGACCGGGTGGGCGCGGGGCTGGGCCGGCGCGTGGTGGAGGTGCCGGTGGGCTTTAAATACTTCGTGCAGGGGCTGCTGGACGGCTCGCTGGGCTTTGGCGGCGAGGAATCGGCCGGGGCCAGCTTCCTGCGCCGGGACGGCCGGGCCTGGAGCACCGACAAGGACGGCATTATCGCGGGCCTGCTGGCCGCCGAGATCACGGCCACCACCGGCCAGAGCCCCGCTGAGCACTTCGCGGCGCTGACCGCCCGCTACGGCGAAACCGCCTATGACCGTCAGGACGCCCCGGCCACCCCCGAGCAGAAAAAGGTGCTGAGCAACCTCAGCCCCGAGCAGGTGACGGCCACCACGCTGGGCGGCGATCCCATCACCGCGCGCCTCACCCGTGCGCCGGGCAACAACGCGGCGATTGGCGGCCTGAAGGTCACCACCGACCACGCGTGGTTCGCCGCCCGTCCCAGCGGCACGGAAGACGTGTACAAGATCTACGCCGAGAGCTTCCGGGGCCCGGAGCATCTGGCGCAGGTGATGAGCGAGGCCCGTGACGTTGTGGCCGCCGCGCTGGGTGGCAGTTAAGCGCGAGGTCGGTGGACACCACGCCCTGACAGGACCCGCCGCATCTGGACCTGGGTTGGTGCTGGCTTCAGGTGCATGTGGTCGGGCAATGGAGAGCAGACAGGGGAAGGTGGCTGGGCAAAAACAGGCCATGTACCCTTCTGGCCACGCCACACCCCGGGTCTGAACCTCTGTGCTTGAGAGGGGAGAACGCAGTTTTGGGCCTGGCCTCCGCGCGCCCCTGAAGGCGTCATGCGAATTCCGGATGATCCGTTCCAGCTCCTCCGCTGCGCTTCGGTGCTTCCACTCATCTCCGTCACTGTTTTTCCTTCTCTGCTGCGCCGCTCTGCGAGCCCCTCTGGTCGGGTTCATCCGTTCTTCCATAACCGATAAACCGGAATCCTTATCAGACCGCCGTTCAAAGTGCCTCACCTGAACGTGCGGGGCAGATGCCTCTCCCACCGCAGAGTCCATACCATACTGTAGGGTATGGAACTTCAGCTGGGGTGGCATCTGCTGGCGGCGGTGGGTCTGGTCGTGGTGGGGGCGCTGCATGTGGCCTGGGGGCTGGGTTCGCCCTGGCCGGCCCCCAGCCCCGAAGTGCTGGCGCGCGCCGTGGTGGGCGGTATGCCCGGGGGCCTACCGGGCCTGGGCCCCTGCCTGGGCGTGGCGGCGCTGCTGTTCTTGGGTGCACTGCTGGTGGTCTGGGCGCCCCAGGGGCCTGGGCTGGCGCGCCTGGGTGCTGGACTGGTGGCCGCCACCCTCCTTGCCCGCGGCCTGGCGGGGTTCTTTATGCCCGCGCTCTCGCCAGCGTTCCGGGTGCAGCCGTTTCACCGCTGGAACGCTTGGCTGTACTCGCCCCTGTGCGTGCTGTTGGGCCTGGGCGCGCTGCTGAGCTTGCGCTAGGGCGGGCTGAAGCAGCGGTGGGCCGTGGCCAGACGTGAAGCCCACGGCGCTTCCGGCGGGCAAGCCGTGTGGGGTTAGCCCTCCAGTACAGAGCAGACGCAGAGGGGGTAAAACGGCGGAAAGAACCGTTTCCCGTCACCCCGGTGGAGGCGTTCCAATCTGTGCCGCTTGCTCCGCATGCGTCCCCGTCATTGGTAACTGCCCCTGCCGCACAGAATTTCAGAGACGGCGCTGGCCTTCTCTCATCTCAGGCCCTGGTGCCACGACCGCGAGAACCCTGAATTGTGCGGCCTAGACAGCGCCTAGGTGTCCTGACACCGGCATCATGAAAAGGTGCCTGGGGTCAGTAAGTTTTATGTGAGCACCCTGGTTCTATCGTGCCTTCACGTTAACGGTTTGCCTGAACCGTCCAACAGGAGGAACCTCGATGGAACACAGTGGCATGGTCCACCATACGTGGAACAGTTCGTATATTGCGCTCTCGTTTCTGATTGCGGCGCTGGCCTCGTATATCTCGCTGGAGCTGGCTGGGCGCGCGGGGCGCAACCTGCGCAACGCCGCCAACCGCTTCTGGCTGGTGGCGCAGGCCCTGGTGCTGGGCTACGGCATCTGGGCCATGCACTTTGTGGGCATGCTGGCCTTTGAGGTCAAGGCCGCCGTGCAGTTTAACGCTGCCTGGACGGCCCTCTCGGGGCTGGCGGCCGTGGTGTTCATGTACCCGGCCCTGCTGATTCTGCACAGCGGCACGTTTAACCTGCGCCGCTTGGCGGTGGCGGGCACGGTGGCCGGCACCGGCATCGCCGTGATGCACTACCTGGGCATGTACGGCTTCCGCGTCCCCGGCACGGCGGTGGAAATCGCGTGGCTGCCGCTGATTGGCTCGCTGCTGATCGCTGTGGGCGCCAGCATGGCCGCGCTGTTCCTGTTCCACCGCCTCTCCGGCGCGTGGCGCACCCAGCAGGGCCGCTTCAAGATTGTGGGCCTGCAGGCGCTGGCGTCCCTGGTGATGGGCGCGGCGATCATTGGCATGCACTACACCGGCATGGCCGCCCTGAAATACAACGTGACCGATGAACTGGCCCTGGGCACCGCTGCGAGCGGCGCCGACACCGCCCTGCTGGGTCTGGTGGTGAGCGTGGTGTCGTTCCTGCTGCTGGGTCTGGCCGTGACCAGCATCTTCATGGACGCCGGACGCGGCGGCGACCTGGACGAACTGGACTTCGAAACCAACGCGACCGCTGCGGCGAGCGCGGCCGACTGAGCCGGCACGCCGCCCTGCGAACCTTCCTTCTTCTCCCCGAAAGGACCTTCTGAACCCCTATGGCACGAATCCTGATTGTTGATGACTCCCCCGCCGACCTCAAGTTCCTGCAGACCGCCCTGGGCAGCACCGCCCATCAGGTCACGGCGCTGAACGACCCCACCCAGGTGGAGGCAGTGGCCGACCAGGTGCGCCCCGAGCTGCTGATGGTGGACGTGGTGATGCCCGGGCGCAACGGCTACGAGGTGGTGCGCGGCCTGCGCAAGCAGCCCGGCATGGAGAACCTGAAGGTGGTCTTTGTGTCCAGCAAGGGCAACGAGACCGACGTGAAGTGGGGCCTGCGCCAGGGCGCCGACGATTACCTCGTCAAGCCGTACACCCCTGAACAGCTGCACACGGTGGTGCAGCGGCTGATCGGCTGATGATGGGCGCGCTGCTCGTCCGGGTGCAGGCAGAGCGCTTTGCCCTGCCCCTGTCGGGAGAGCAGGCCATTGCTGAGCTGGGTCCGGTCTCGCCCCTGCCCCACGGCGAACCGCTGCTGCGGGGCCTGACCACCCTGCAGGGCCGCGCCGTGCCGCTGCTGGACCTCAGCGCGCTGCTGGGCACCCCCAGCCCCGACGGCGCCGAGCCCCGCCTGATGGTGCTCACCACTCTCGAAGGCGACCGCGTGGCGCTGCTGGTGCACGAGGTTTACGGCGTGACCTCGCTGCCTACCCCGCCCCCCAGCACCGCCCTCCTGATTGAGATGCCCGGCGGCCCGCTGCTGAACACCGCCACCCTGGCCCGCGAAGTGCGCGCTTCTCTCGGTTCCTGACCCCCCCCACCCCCCGCCTGCTCTGCCCCGCCCCGGAGGCCCCCCCATGCAAACCACCCTTCCGTCCCGGACCACCCGAATCACCCGCGCCATGCGCAACAGAAACGCCCAGCGTATCGGCTGGCTGGGGCAGCTGCGCGTGGGGCAAAAGCTCTCGCTGGCCGCGCTGGCCTTCGGTCTGCCCATCACGGGCCTCGTGGGCGCGCTGCTGGTTGAGCAGCAAAAAAACGTGACCTTCGCCCAGCAGGAACTGGCCGGGATCGCGCAGTTCGCGCCGCTGCGCGACATCAACACCAACCTCGCCACCTTCGTGGACCGCGCGCTGAGCAGTGACAGCGCCGGGGCCGAGCAGGCCGCCGCCGCCGTGGACCGCGCCATTGACCAGCTGGAAGCCCAGGTGGCCCCCGAGTACCGCGAGCGCGTGCAGGCCCTGCGACGCGACTGGAAGATCCTGCCCGACTCGATTGGCACCCAGCCGGACCTCGCCGTGCTGCAGACCTACGGCCAGCTGCTCTCCACCTACCAGCGCGACCTCAGCGAAGACCTGCTGACCCAGTCGGGCCTGATGCTGGACCCCCAGGCCGACTCGTTCTTCCTGATGGAAGCCTCGCTGCGCAACCTGCCCAGGATGTCCACGCTGCTGAACCTCGCCTACCTGACGGTGGAGGCCGGCAACCGTGAACCCGGCGACGACGCGCCGTACCTGAACGTGCTGCGCGACCTGAACGTGCAGCTGCTCGACAGCGTGGCGGCCTACAGCACCAGCATGGAGCGCGCGGTGCGCTACAACCCGGCCCTGAAGCCGGCGGGTGAGGCGGCCCAGAAACTCAGCGACGCGGTGACCCCGGCGGTGGCCGACCTGGGCGCGGCCATTGAAGCGGGCAGCCTGAAATCCGTGAACATGAACGCCATCCAGGGCGACGCGCTGCTGCAGGTCACGGCCTCGTTCAACAGCGGCGTCAAGGAGCTTGCTGGAGTAATTACCCAGCGCAAGGACCGCATTGAGCGCGCCCGTCTGCTGACGCTGGCCGCGATTATCGGCGCGCTGGTGCTGGCCTTTACCCTCCTGATCCGTCTGTCGCGCTCCATCGTCAAGCCGCTCTCGGAGCTGACCCGCGCCAGCCGCGCGGTGTCGCAGGGCGATCTGAACGTGCAGGTGCCGGTGCAGACCCGCGACGAGCTGGGCTTCATGGCCCACACCTTCAACGGCGCCACCGCGCAGCTGCGCGAGAACGAAGCCAAGAACGTCATGGAGCGCGAAGAGGCGCTGAAGCTGCAGCAGAACATCGGCAACTTCCTGGACGTGACCATGGACATTGCCGGCGGCGACCTGACCCGGCGCGGCGTGGTGTCCGAGGACGTGCTGGGCAACGTGGTGGACTCGATCAACGTGATGGTTGACGAGCTGGGGGCCGTGCTGGGCGAAGTGCAGAAAGCCTCGCAGTCCGTGACCAGCGCCAGCCGCGACATGCTGAGCACCACCGACCAGATCGTGCAGGGCGCCGACACCACCACCAGCGAAACCCGCCGCGTGGCCGAGCAGGTGCGCGCCGTGACCGAAGGCTTCCGCGAGATGGCCGAAGCCGCGCAGCAAAGCGCCGAGTCCGCCCGTCAGGCGCTGGAAGCGTCGCAGCAGGGCCGCGAGGCCGTGCTGGGCACCCTGGACGGCATGCAGAACATCCGCCGCGAGGTGCAGGGCGTCTCCAAGCGCATCAAGACGCTGGGCGACCGCTCGCTGGAAATTCAGGAGATCGTGGACACCATTTCGCGCCTCTCCAGCCAGACCAACCTGCTGGCGCTGAACGCCTCGATTGAGGCGGCCGGTGCAGGCGCCGCTGGCAGCCGCTTCGCCATCGTGGCCGATGAAGTGCGTAAGCTGGCCGACTCCTCGGCGCAGGCCACCGCCCGCATCGCCAGCCTGATTCGCACGGTGCAGCTGGAAATCACGGAAGTGGTCGCCAGCGTGGAAGACGGCACCCGCGAGGTGGAACAGGGCTACCGCGTGGCCTCGGCCGCCGGGGAGCGCATCGAGCAGCTGGGCAAGCTGGCCGCCGAGTCTGCGCAGTTCGCCGAGCGCATCAACACCGCCACCACCGAGCAGGTCAGAAGCGTGGAGCAGGTGAAAGAGGCCGTCGAGCAGATCGGTCAGGTGGCCGAGCAGTCCCACGAGAGCGTGCAGCGCGGCCGTGACGCCGCC
The DNA here is from genome assembly GCF_020166415.1 of Deinococcus multiflagellatus. Taxonomy (NCBI): domain Bacteria; kingdom Thermotogati; phylum Deinococcota; class Deinococci; order Deinococcales; family Deinococcaceae; genus Deinococcus; species Deinococcus multiflagellatus. Next base: position 25,511 of record NZ_JAIQXV010000009.1, on the reverse strand, counting down.
CAGCGCCTGCAGCACCTCGCGCAGAACCTGCTGCAGGGCCTGTCGCGCTTCAAGATTCCCACGAACTGAACGGCGCTGGGCGGCCGTCACCTGCGCCGAGCAGGTCAGGGCAGCCCAGCTCTGAACGCCGCTGAGTCCCCCCCGCTTTTCCCAAAAGAGGTTTACCGCCATGACGCAGCCCCACACCCCGGTCACCCTGGACGCGGACCTGACCGCCACGTATCTGCAGGATGCCCGCAGCGTCGTGGCGGGCCTGGAAGACGCCACCGTTGACCTCTGGGTGCCCGATGCCCGCCCAGGTGCCATGGAGCGGCTGTGGGTGCTCAGCCACCGCCTGCACGGCACAGCGGCCCTGTACAGCCACCCCCAGACCGCCGCCCTGGCCGCCCTGATGGAGCGCCTGATGGAAGGCCGCGCCGGACTGGGCGAGGGCTCGGTGCAGCCGCTGACCGAGATCATTGAGCGCATGATCACCTGCCTGAGCCGGGCCCTGGACCGCGTGGAACAGGGCCAGAGCGAGGGTGAAGTGGGCCTGCACTTCGCGGAGCTGGCTGGCCCCGCGCAGGTCACCGAATTCCTGAAGACCCAGCCGTTTCGCCTGGAGGCCCGCTCCAGCCAGCAGGGCGCCCGGGAAGAGGCCTTTGCGGTCACCAACGCCGAAATCTGGGAAGACTTCGGGCCTGAAGCCTCGGACCTGATGACCCTGCTGCGCGCGGGGCTGCACGCCGAATCGCCCGACCTCGCCGCGCTGTTCCGCGCCGCGCACACCTTGAAGGGCTCGAGCGCCATGGTGGGCCTCGCGCCGCTGGCCGACGTGGGCCACGCCATGGAAGACCTGCTGGGGGCCGCGCGCGAAGACGCCGTGACCATCGAGCGGGCCCTGCCGCTGCTGGACGACGGCCTGAACCTCGCGGGCGCCGTGCTGGCCCACGCCGAGGGCCGCGCCGAGAACCCCGGTGAGCGCGTGCCGCTGTACCGCAACATGGTCGCCGCGCTGCTGGCCGGCCAGGACGTGACCCTCACGGCCCCGGAAACCGCCGAGGCGGTCCCGGCCGCCGCCCCCGAGCGCCTGAGCGTGCGTGTGGACAGCGCCCGCCTGGACGGCATGTTGGACGACGTGGCCGGGCTGGTGGCGGCGCGCGCGCGCCTGAACGGTCTCTTTCTGCGCCAGCAGCAGGTGGCCGCCAGCCTGGACGCCGCCCACGAGCGGGTGCAGCGCACGGTGCGCGACTTTGAAGAGCGCTACCTGAACCCGCACCTGCAGATGGGCGCCCAGAGTGGCGCGGCCCAGACTTCCTCGGCCCAGGCCACCCGCGACGGCCAGCTGCAAGACCGCCTGAGCGACTTCGGGGCGCTGGAGCTGGACACCTACGACGACCTGAACATCCTGGCCCGCGCGGTGACCGAGCTGAGCGCCGACCTTGTGGAAGTGCGGGCCCAGACCGCCCAGACCATCAGTGCGCTGGGCGATGAAGTGACCGCCCTGGAAAAGCTGACCCGCCAGCTGCGTGTGGAACTCAGCCGCGCCCGTCTGGTGCCGCTGTCGCGCGTGACCGCTCCGCTGCACCGCTGGGCCTCGCGCCGCACCGACCTGACGCTGACCATTGAGGGCGAAGAGAGCCTGCTGGACGCCCAGCACGCCGGCCCGCTGGGCGAGGCGCTGCTGCACCTGCTGACCAACGCGGCGGTGCACGGCGGCGAGGGCGAGGCCGCCCGCGTGGCCGCTGGCAAGCCGGCCCAGCTGAACATTCAGGTGAGCGCGGGCGTGACCGACGGCCAGCTGCACGTGACCGTGCGTGACGACGGCAAGGGCCTGAACTTTGAAGCTCTGCGCGCCCGCGCGCTGCAGTCTGGCCACGCCAGCGCCGGGGAACTGGCGACCTACACCGACGAGCAGACCGCCCAGCTGGTGTTTCTGCCGGGCCTGAGCACCGCGCAGCAGGTGACGCAGGAAGCCGGGCGCGGCGTGGGCATGGACGCCGTGCGCGACGCGATTGCCCGCATGGGTGGCCGCGTGAGCCTGACCAGCCGCCCTGGCCGGGGCACCGCGGTGCGCCTGCAGGTGCCGGTGGCGCAGCAGATTACCGATGTGCTGGTGATGCGGGTGGGCAGCGTGCGGGTGGCCGTGCTGGCCACGCAGCTGCAGGGCATGAGCGCCCTGGACGGCGCGGCCCCGGAGGGCGCACTGGACCTGGGCGCGGTATGGGGCGAGGCCCCCGCCCGCCAGCGCTACGTGGCCCGCCTGGCCCTGCCCGGTGGCCACACCCTGAACGTGATCGTGGATGACTTCCTGAGCCTGGAAGAAATCGTGCTGCGGCCGGCCGGCAACCTGCTGGGCGGGCTGGAATACCTCAGCGGGATGACCACGCTGATGGACGTGAGTGGTCAGGCCTACCCGGTGGCGGTGCTGGACCCGGCCGGGCTGGCCCGCCTGAAGGCGCGGCCCCAGCGGGCGCGGGCGGCCGTGGCCAGCGCCACGCAGGCCCACATTCTGCTGGTGGACGACAGCCTCAGCGTGCGCCGCCACGTGGGGCGCACCCTGGAGCGCGCGGGCTTTACCGTCACCACCGCCCACGACGGCCAGGACGCCCTGGAACGTCTGCTGGCGGGCCTGAACGCCGACCTGGTGCTGAGCGACCTGGAAATGCCCCGAATGAACGGTTTTGAATTGCTGCGCGCCCTGCGCGCCACCCCCGAACACGCCGCCACGCCCGTGGTCATGATGACCACCCGTGCGGGCGAGAAGCACCAGCAGCTCGCCATGGAGCTGGGCGCCAACGACTACCTGGCCAAACCCGCCGAGGAGCGGCTGCTGCTGCGGCGCCTGACTGCCCTCTTGCCTGGGCGCGCCGAGGTGCAGGCGTGAGCCTCGATCCGCAGGCGGGCTGCCTGGTGGTTTCGCCGCAGCTGTCGCGCGCGCTGTCGCACGCCGCCCTGATTGAGGTGGCGGGCATGAGCGCCTCCACGGCGGCAGGTGGCCTGCACGCCCTGACCCAGATTGAACGCGAGCGCCCGCCGCTGGTGGTGATTGACCCGGCGCTGGACGACCTGAGCCCGGCTGACCTGCACGAGATTCTGCGCGACGATCCGGCCAGCGCCGAGACCGTGGTGCTGATTCCCGGTGCCCAGCTGCCGGGCCGCTACGGCGGACCTTTTGACGTGGTGGTGCCGGCCGGCATGACCGCGCCCGAGGGTCTGGCGCGCGCCCTGGCCCGCATGCCTGGGCTCAGCGCGCCCACCTGGGACGACCCCGAGGCGGCGGCCCTGGAAGGGGAGCTGAGCGACCTGGGCCTGACCGACGTGCTGCTGTGCGCGCAGGACCTGCAGCTCTCGGGGCTGCTGCTGGTGCACCTGGGCGCGCAGCCCGCGCACCTCGTGCTGCGCCGCGGCGAGATTATTGACGCCGAGTGCGGTCAGCGGCCACCCACCCAGGCCGTGACCTTTTTGCTCGGTGCCCGCACGGAAGGCGACTTCCGGTTTCACCTTCTTTCCCCCGACGCCCTGGGCGGCTACCCCCGGCAGATCACCCTGCCCACCGCCCGCCTGCTGATGGAAGCGGCGGTGCATGATGACCATGCCCAAGCCGCCGATCCCCTTGCGTCCGCCCTGGAGGCCTCATGAACCCGTCTGATCTGACTGACCCCAACAACCCCACCACCGTGCTGGTGGTGGACGACAGCGTCAGTGTCCGCAAGGCCCTGGAACGCATTCTGGCCCCGCAGGGCTTTGCCGTGCGCATGGCCGACAGCGCCGAAAACGCCCTGAACACCCTGGACCCCATGCCCGACATGATCCTGGCCGACATCCTGATGCCCGGCATGAGCGGCCTGGAACTCACCCGCATCCTGGGCGACCAGGGCGTCACCGTGCCCATCATGCTCATGAGCGGCATCGTGGACGAGGTGACCCAGCGCGACGCCCAGGCGGCCGGCGCCTGCGGCGTGCTGCGCAAGCCCTTTACCCCCGGCGAACTGCTGCCCGCCATTGAGCCCCACCTGCGCGCGGCGCTGGCGGCCCGGGTGCCGGCGGCGGCCGAAACAGCGCCGGCGGCAAGCCCCACGCCGGCCCCCAGCGGCCCCACCGAAACTGGCCCCCTCGCCGGGCTGGCGCAGGTGAGCGGCCTGCGGGGCGCGACCCTGTACGGCGAGAACGGCGCCGTGGCCGCCCAGACCGGCGCGGCCCTGCCTGAAGCCTTTGGGATGTACGCCCGCTTCCTGCTCACGGCCGCCCATGTGGGCAGTGCCCACGTGGGCCAGGGCGACCTGGGCCACCTGAGCCTGAATTACGGCGGCGCCTCGGTGCTGCTGCTGCCGCACGGCGCGGGCCAGCTGGCCTGCGTGGTGTCGGGCCCCGAGGTGGCGGGCGCGGTGCTGGGCTGGCGGGCTTCGCAGCAGAACTAAAGGGCTATGGCCCATGGCTCAAAGCTCATAGCCTGCAGCCCACTTTTCCTGAGTGCGGTCATGTTAACCTGGGAGGCGGAGGCCCGGCCCCTGCCCAGCGGCAGCGGTGCCCGGCGAGACACGAGCCATGGATTACTACGAACTGCTGGGCGTGGCGCGAAGCGCGAGCGCCGATGAGATCAAGTCCGCTTACCGCAAACTGGCCCTGAAATACCACCCGGACCGCAACAAGGAAGCCGGGGCCGCCGAGAAGTTCGCGCAGATCAACGAGGCGTACGCGGTGCTCAGCGACGCCGAAAAGCGCGCGCACTACGACCGCTTTGGCAGCGCGCCGGGGGCCGGGATGCCCGGCGGCGATCCCTTCGGCGGCATGGGCGGGGCCGGCTTTGACCCCATGGACATTTTCGAGCAGCTGTTTGGCGGGGCGGTGGGGGGCCGGGGGCGCCGGGGCCCCGCCCGCGGCGACGACTTGGAGACCGAGGCCCACGTTACGCTGGCCCAGGCCCGCGCCGGCGAGGAAATTCAGGTCACGGTGGACCGCCTGACCAGCTGCGAGCACTGCCACGGCAGCCGCACCGAGCCCGGGGGCCGGGCCCCCGTGTCCTGCGCCACCTGCGGCGGGGTGGGCGCCGTGCGCGCGCAGGCCCGCACCATTTTCGGTGTGGTGGAAACCCAGCAGCCCTGTCCCACCTGCCGGGGCGAGGGCCAGACCATTCAGGACCCCTGCACGGTCTGTAAGGGCCGGGGCCGCACCCTGAAAGAAGAAACGGTCAGCGTGAAGCTGCCCCGGGGCATTGACGAGGGCTACCGCATCCGCGTGAGCGGCATGGGCAACGAGGGCCCCGGTGGCAACGGCGACCTGTACGTGCACATCGAAATGGAGCGCCACCCGGAGCTGCGCCGCGAGCAGGAGCACCTGATTCACACGGCCAAAATCGGCTTTGCCAAGGCGGCGCTGGGCGGGCAGATCACCGTGCCCACCCTGGACGGCCCGGTGCCCGTGGAGGTCAAGGCCGGCACCCAGCACGGCGAACTGCACCGCCTGCGCGGTCAGGGGATGCCCCGTCTGCAGGGTGCGGGCACCGGCGACCTGATTGTGGAATACGACGTGGTGGTCCCCAAACCCAGCCAGCTCAGCCCCGAGGCCCGCGAAGCCTTGCTGGCCTATGCCCGCGCGGTGGGCGACGAGGTGAACGAGAAGCACGAGGGTTTCCTGGGCAAGGTGGGCAAGATCTTCCGGGGCGAATAACCCACCCCATAAGCCAGAGGCGCGCGGCAGAACGCCGTGCGCCTCTGCCGGTTCCGGGGAGTCGGGATGAACTGCAACCCGTCGTAAGGATTCCGGTTCATCCGTTGTGGAACAACTGGGAGACCCGACCGGAAGGGCTCGGAGAGCGGCGCAGCAGAAAAGGAAAAACGGTGACGGAGAGGCGTGAACGCACCGAAGGGAAGCGCCGGGGCTGGAACGGATCATCCGGATTAGGCCCCCTGCGCCGCGTTGGGGGCCTGCCCGATGTCTTGACCTCCGGTGACGCCCAGCGGCTGCGCACCGGCATGCGCCTGATCGAAGTGCAGCGGCCCATTGGGGCACCCGGTGAGCAGCTGTCGGCCACGGCCAGCCACGCGGTCTCCCAGTGGAAGATTTCCCCGGCCAGTGACGCCAACGTGACCTTCACGGCTGGGCGGATCAATACCCTCGCCACCGTTGGGCTGAATGAGCCCGGCACGCTCAAGAAGACCACCCGGCGGCGGCGTTAAGGGCCACTCACCCTGAACCTGTGGTCCATCACGGCACCTCTTGAAGGCCGAACTCATCCTTCAGGGCCGCCAGCGCCGCGTGGTGCCCGGCCATGCCGTGAATCCCGCCCCCGGGCGGGGTGGCGCTGGAGCACAGGTAGACCCCTTTCACGGGCGTGCGGTAGGGCGTGGGGCTCAGGACCGGGCGGGCCAGCAGGCCCCACAGGTCGCCGCGCCCGCCGTTCACATCCCCACCCTGAAACACCGGGCTGAACGCCTGCAGCTGCGCCGCCGTGGTGCGGGTGCAGGCCAGCACGCGCCCGCCAAAGCCAGGAGCAAAGCGTTCAAGCTGGGCTTCCACCACCGCCTGCGCGTCCCCGGCGCTGCCGTTGGGAATGTGGGTATAGGCCCAGAAGGTGTGCTGCCCGGCGGGCGCGCGGCTGGGGTCAAAGAGGGTGTGCTGCGCCGTCAGCACATAGGGCCGCGCCGGAATGCGCAGGGCGACCACCGCCTCGGCCGCCGCGATATCGGCCGCCGGGCCTCCCACATGCACGGTGGCCGCGCGCGCCACCTGGGGGTCGGCCCAGGGCACCGGCCCCGAAAGCGCGTAGTCGAATTTCTGAATACCGGGACCGTAGCGGAAGCCTTCCAGGGCCGCGCGGTAGCGGGCGGGGGCGCGCTCGCCCAGCACGTCCAGCAGCACGCGGGGGCTGCTGTCCACCAGGGTCACCCGGGCCGGGGGCAGGTCAGCGGGGCCGCGCACGGTGACGCCCGTGAGCACCTCGCCGCCCAGGTGGCGCAGATAGGCGGCCAGGGCGTCGGCCAGGGCCTGCGCGCCCCCGGCCGGAAAGGGCCAGCCTACCGCGTGGGCCAGCAGCCCCAGCACCAGCGTCATGGCGGCGGTGCCTGGGGTGCTCAGTGGCAGTGTGGTGTGCGCCGCCAGCCCGGCCCACAGCGCGCGGGCTTGTGGGGTGCGGAACTGCGTCTGGGCGATCCACGCCGCGCTGGGCAGGCCGCGCAGGCCAAAGCGCGCCAGCAGCAGCGGGTGGCGTGGCACCCGGGGCAGGGGCCGCAGAATGTCTTCCAGCAGCGCCTCGTGCTCGCGGACCAGCGGCGCAAACAGGCGCACCCAGCCCCGTCCGTCCGGGCCTAGACGTTCGGCGGTGGCGTGCAGGTCGCGCTCCAGCAGCGCCGCACCTTCGGGCAGGGGGTGGGCCACCGGGGCGTCTGGGTGCACCCAGCGCAGGCCAAAGGCATGCAGCGGCCACTGCCGGAAGGCCGGGCTGGCCACCGCCAGCGGGTGAATGGCCGAGCCGTAATCATGCACGAAGCCCGGTAGGGTCAGCGCGCGGCTTTGCAGGCCGCCGCCCACGCGGTCATGCGTTTCGAGCACCTGCACGCGCAGGCCAGCGCGCGCCAGCGTAATGGCCGCCGAGAGCCCATTGGGCCCGGCCCCCACGATCACGGCGTCCAGGGTCATGGGGCCCAGCCTACCGGGTTCGGGGGGCTGTCCCTGTTGGGCAGACATTCATGGGGCGCGCCGGCCCCTGTTCCCGGCCGGGGCACGCCTGCGCGCCATGACACCCCCGTACTGGGGCAGGTATGCTGCTCAGCGGTCGGCTGGCGGCCCTGCACCCAGGGCCCGCCCCGAAAAGCCCCAGTTTTTTCGCCCCTTGCCTCTGGAGGATCTGCCCTTGTCCGCCCCCCACCGCGCTCCGTCCGCCCTGCTGCAAAGTCGCCGCTCGCCCCTGCTGGTCTTCGCCGGGCAGAGTAACCGCCCGCTGGCCCAGGCCATCTGCGACCACCTGGGGGTGCCGCTGGGCGAAAGCACCACCGAGAAGTTCAGTAACGACAACATCATCGTGCATTACGAGGAATCCCTGCGTGAAGGCGACGTGTTTATCGTGCAGAGCTTCTCCACGCCGGTCAGCGACTCGATCATGGAACTGATGCTGATGATCGACGCGGCCAAGAGCGCCAGTGCCGGGCGGGTCACGGCCGTCATTCCCTACTACTCCTACGCGCGCAGCGACAAGAAAGACAGCCCCCGCATCTCCATTGCCGGGCGCCTGATCGCCGATCTGCTGCAGGAAGCGGGCGCCGACCGCATTCTCACCATGACCCTGCACGCCCCGCAGGTGCACGGCTTTTTCAAGGTGCCGGTGGACCACCTCTCGGCCGATGTGGTGCTGGCGCAGCACTTCAAGAAGTCGGTGCCGGAGGCCCACAACGGCGTGGTGCTGGCCCCCGACGCGGGCAGCATCAAGCGCGCCTCGCAGATTGCCCGCCGCCTGGATTCGGGCCTCGCCATGATTGACAAAGAGCGCCTGTCTGACACCGAGGTCCGGCCCCGCGCCCTGATCGGGGACGTGGAAGGCAAGACGGTGTTCATTGTGGACGACGAGATCAGCACGGCGGGCAGCCTCGTGGAAACGGTGAACATTGCCCGCAGCATGGGCGCCAAGGACGTGTACGTGGCGGTCACGCACGGGGTGTACACCGGCCCGGCCATTCAGCGCATCGCGGGCCTGAATGTGACCCAGGTGGCCAGCACGAACACGGTGCTGGTGCCGGACAGCAAGATCGAAGCGTCCAACGGCCGCCTCGCGGTGCTGGACGTGGCGCCGCTGTTCGCCAACGCGATCACCAACATTCACACCGGCGCCAGCGTGAGCACCCTGTTCAGCTAAGGGGCGAGGGAGCGGGATGGACAGGGGAAACAGACCTCCTGTCCGTTTCGTCTTTGGCGAAAGGCCAGCGGTCACCGCCGCGCTTTTCCCGTGCGATCTGGCGTCTGGGTCGTCAGTACATCGAACTCTATGAAGCGGATGGAGCGGCCGTGGTGCAGCGGTTGAAGGAGCGGGAGTTTGAGGCGGGCCGGTATTCCCCCGTCATTATGTTCCCTGACTTTCCGGTCACGGCGGCTTCGCCCGCACCCGGAGCCGGGCACGCCAACATCGAGGAAGCGAGAGAAGCGGCAGACGCCGACGGCACCCGCCCCATTCTGGAGGTGCCGGGTCTGGCCGCCCACCCGGAGGACTGGGGCATGAAACAGCTCGGCCACGAAGAACTTGTGGCGCTGTTTGGCACCACGGCCCCCACGCTGGAGCAGATTCAGGCCTGCGACGAGCTGATAGACGCCCTGGGCCGGGGTGAGAGCCTGTACGTGGTGGCCCACGAGGCGGGACGCCCTGCCCACCTGTATTTCGTTGGCTCTTCCTCCGACTGAAGGAGGGCGCGCTCCTCTTCCGGTTGAGGTACAACTGACCCTATGACGGCACTGGGCTGGCTGTTGGGGGGCGGCGCCGCAGGGGCGCTGGCTCTGGGCATGATGATGGTGCGCGGCCCGCTGGCGCTGGCCCTGGCCGGCTTTGGCGGCGGGCTGGCGCTGGTCACGGCCCTGATGGTGCTGACCGGCGACAGCTTCAGTCGCAGCTTCGGGCTGGTGTATCTGGCCGTGGGCCTGATGGGCGCGGCGGTGGCGGGTCTGCCCCGGGCGCTGGTGGTGGGTGGGGCCTCGCCGGGCCGGGAACTGGTGGCTCTGGGGTTGGGGGCGGCCCTGGTGGGGCTGCTGCTGCTGGCCGGGCTGGGCCTGGACCGCCTGCTGGGCGCGCTGCTTCCCGGCGACCTCAAGGCGCGCGCCTCGGCAGGGTTGCCAGCGGGACTGCTGCTGGGCGCGGCGCTGGGCCTGCTGGCCGGGGCCCTCTGGCGCCGCCCCGGCTAGGGGAGAGCAGAGAGGGGGACTTAGAGGGCCAAGGGGCGTTCCTGGGTCGAGAGCTCGCCGGGTCGGGGGCCGACACGCAGAGCGGCACTGGTGGCCCTGAGGGTGCAGCGGAAAACGAGCCGACATGGTCGGAGACAGCCAGGGCCATGCCCCCGTCCACACCCGAACGATTGGGGGGCGGCATGAGGTGGTCTGCGGCACACCGTCACATCGCTCTACCCCACCCCCCATGCCTCCCTTGTGTTTAGAATTCCGATAGATATACTCAGGAATATGCCGGATGTGTCCCTCGATACCCTGCGCCCGGGCGACAGCGCCCATATCGTGTCGGTGGACAGCGCCCACCCCCTGCGCCGCCGCCTGACCGAACTGGGCTTTGTGCGCGGCGCGCCGGTGACCGTGATTCGCCGCGCGCCGATGGGTGATCCGGTGCAGCTGCGGCTGGGCGGCGCCCTGCTGGCCCTGCGCGCCGCCGACCTGCGCCTGATCCAGGTGCGGGCGTGAGCGCTGCCCTGAGCCCCCAGACCCTGGTGCCCGACGCCGCCGCCTGCGCCGCCACCCTGGCCCGGTTGCAGGCGGCCCACGAACCGCGCGTGGTGGTGGTGGGCAACCCCAACGTGGGCAAGACCACCCTGGTCAACGCCGTGGCGGGCACCCACCTGAAGGTGGGCAACTGGAGCGGCGTGACGGTGGAAAAGCGTGAAGCGCGGTTTCAGCGGGCCGGGCGCACCGTGCATCTGCTGGACCTGCCCGGCGCCTACTCGCTCAGCCCGCACACGCCCGAAGAGATCATCACGCGCGCCGCGCTGCTCGATGAGGCCCCCGACGCCGTGCTGAACGTGCTGGACGCCGGCAATCTGGAGCGCAACCTGTACCTGACGCTGCAGCTGATGGATTACCACCTGCCGGTGGCGGTGGCGCTGAATCTGGTGGACGAAGCGCGCGGCAAGGGCGTGCAGGTGGACGCCGCCGCGCTGGCCCGGCTGCTGGGGGTGCCGGTGGTGGAAACCGTGGCCAGCCGCGCCCAGGGCACCGGCACCCTGGTGGACGTGGCCCTGGAACGTGCCACCCTGGGCACCAGCGTGCGCTACCCCGAGGCCATTGAGGCGGCGGTGGCGGCCCTGCGCGCCGAGATGGCGCCGCTTGATACCCTGCCGCCCCATGCCCACCGCGCGCTGGCCCTGGCCCTGCTGGAGGGCGATCCCAGCGTGCGCGGGCGCCTGCACGCCACCGGACACGCGCCGCTGCTGCACGCCGCCGACGAGGTGCTGGCCGATCTGGCCGCCCAGGGCGCCGACCCCCTGATCGAGATTGCCGAGGCCCGCTACGCCCTGGCCGGCGACATTGCCCGCGCCGCCGCGCCGCAGGCCCAGGCCCGGCGCACCCTCACCGAGCGCCTGGACACGCTGGCGCTGCACCCCTGGCTGGGCGTGCCGCTGTTTCTGCTGCTGGTGCTGCTGGTCTTCCGTCTCACCTTCAGCGTGGCCGCGCCCTTTGTGGACCTGATCGGCGGGCCGCTGCAAACCACCGTGACTGGCTGGGCGACGGCCGCGCTGGCGTGGTTTCCCCTGGGCCGCGACCTGGTGACGGGCGCCATTATTCCGGGTGTGGGCACGGTGCTCAGCTTCCTGCCCACCCTGCTCGTGCTGTACCTCGCCATGAGTTTTCTGGAAGACAGCGGCTACATGGCGCGCGCCGCCTTCCTGATGGACCGGGCCATGCGCGGCCTGGGCCTGGACGGCCGGGCCTTTATTCCCCTGATTCTGGGCTTTGGCTGCAATGTGCCGGCGGTGTACGCCACCCGCACCCTGGAGCGGCGCAGCGACCGCCTGCTGGTGAGCATGGTGCTGCCGTTCATGAGCTGTTCGGCGCGCCTGCCGGTGTACGTGGTGTTTGCCGCCGCGCTGTTTCCGCGCCGCGCCAGCGTGCTGGTGTGGGCGCTGTACGTGCTGGGGATGGCGGTGGCATTTGTCTCGGCGTGGGTGCTGCGCCGCACCGCCCTGCCGGCCGAGGGCAGCGGCGTGCTGCTGGAGTTGCCCCCGTACCGCTTTCCCACGGGCGCGGTGCTCTGGAAACACGCGTGGCGCCGCACCGCCAGCTTCGCGCGCCGGGCACGCACCACGGTGATGGCCACGGTGGCAGCGGTGTGGCTGCTGCTGGCGGTGCCGGCGGTGGGCGGCGCGGCCTTTGCCTCGGTGGCGCCGCAGGACAGCCTGTTCGGCCGGGTGAGCGACTGGGTGTCGCCGCTGTTTGCGCCGCTGGGCTTTGGCGACTGGCAGGCGGCGGGCGCGCTGGTGCCGGGCTTTATCGCCAAGGAAGTGGTGGTGGGCACCCTGGGGCAGATTTACCTGGGCGAACAGGCCGCCGCCCCCACCCCGCTGGGCCTACTGGCCGGGCTGGGCGAGGCCGTGCGGGGTACCTGGGACGCCGTGGTGGCCAGCGTTTCGGCGCTGCCCACGGTGCTGGCCCTGCCCAGCCTGAACGCCGACGCGGGCGCCAGCCTGCAAACCCCTCTGGCCGCCGCGCTGGCCCACGCCTTTACGCCCGCCGGGGCTCTGGCCTACCTGGTGTTCGTGCTGCTGTACACGCCCTGCATTGCCACAGTGGGCGCGCTGGCACAGGAACACGGGCGCCGCGTGGCCTGGGGCACCGTGGCCTACCAGCTGCTCAGCGCCTGGGCGGCGGCGTTCCTCACCTACCAGCTGGCGCGGCTGTGGCTGTGAAGGCTGCGGCTGAAGGGGGCCGGGCATGAGCCTGCCACTGGCGACCATTCTGCACACCATCGCGGCGCAGCCCCGCACCCCGGACGAACTGGCCCGCCTGCTGGGCAGCACGGCCGACGCCCTGGGCGGCATGCTGCGCACCCTGCGCCAGGGCGGCTACGTGCAGGACGCCGTCCCGCAGGAAGGAAGCTGCGCCTGCGGGCCCTGCTCGCTGAAAAGCATGTGCCGCAACGCCGACCAGACCGATCCCGCCCTGCACCTGCTGCGCCTGACGCCCCGGGGCGAGGCCTACCTGCAGCAGCGCAGGCCCACCTGACCGGGGAACCGTCCAGGCGGGGGACCTCCTCAACAGCACAGCGCGCCTTCCGCAAAGGGGGCGCGTTTTCTCTGGTGCCCTGAACACTGTGCACACGGACAGGGCTCAGCCGCTCTGCCCCCCTTCCCCCTGCGGGCTGGGTCAACGTTTCCGGAAAGTGCGCTAAAGGTCTGATCAGACGCGACCAGCACGCCACTTTCTACAATGGGGTCTGTTCTGGTGCTGGTCACGCCCCCTGGGGCGGCGGCTGGCCCTGCAAGGAGACGCCTATGGACTGGAAAAATTTGCCGGGCAGTGGCGGCGGCATTGATGATCGGCGGGGTGGCGGTGGTCTGCCCGGCGGCGGCATTGCGGTGGGCGGCGTGGGCGGCCTGATTATCGCCCTGATCGCCATGTTCTTTGGGGTGGACCCAGGGGCCATCCTGGGCGGCGGCCAGAAAGGGGCGCCGCAGACCCAGTCGGGCCAGAGCCAGCCGGGCGCGGCGCCCAGTGCCAACGACGAGGAATACCAGTTCGTGGACCGCATTCTGGGCAGCACCAATCAGGTGTGGGGCCAGGTGTTTCAGGAAGCGGGGCGCACCTACACCAAGCCGCCCCTGGTGCTGTACCGCCGCGGCACCAGCAGCGGCTGCGGGCAGGCCAACAGCGCCGTGGGCCCCTTTTACTGCCCGGTGGACAACAGCGTCTACCTGGACACCAGCTTCTTTGCCACCATGCAGCAGCGTCTGGGGGGCGGCGGCGACTTTGCCTACGCCTACGTGATCGCCCATGAGGTCGGGCACCACGTGCAGAACGAACTGGGCATTGCCGATCAGGTGGAGCGCCGCCAGCGCAGCGCCCGCACCGAGGCCGAGGCCAACAGCTACGGCGTGCGCCTGGAACTGCAGGCCGACTGCTTTGCCGGGGTGTGGGGCAACCGCACCCGCCAGCAGACCAACATCACCCAGGCCGACGTGCAGGAAGCCGTGCGCACCGCCGAGGCGATTGGCGACGACAACCTGCAGCGCCAGTCGCAGGGCTACGTGGTGCCGGACGCCTTTACCCACGGCTCCAGCCAGCAGCGCGTGAAGTGGTTCATGACGGGCCTGCGCAGCGGCAACCCCAACGACTGCGACACCTTTAGCGTGGCCTACAACCAGCTGTAAGCACCAGTGCAGAGGGCCGGGCCGGAGGGCGCATCTCATGCACCGGCCCGGCTTTTGCGGTCTTCTGCAGGGCGATGTCGGGGTGGGAAGTCGCGGGGGTGCCCGTTACGGTCAAGCGCAGCCGGCGGCGGCGCACCGTGGCGCTGCAGGTCAAGCCCGGGGCCGTGACCCTCTACGCCCCGCTGCGGGTCAGCACTGCGCAGTTGCAGGCCATTCTGGAGGCCCGGCGCGAGTGGGTGGCTGGGCATCTGGCCGGGTACGCCGCCCGTCCCCCAGAGCGCCCGGCGGCGCACCACGGCCAGCCCCTGCCTTTTCTGGGCGACACGCTGACGCTGGTGCTGGACCCCGCCCGCCGCACGGCGCAGCGGGTGGGCGACAACCTGCACCTGCCTGACCATGACCCCCAGGCCGCCCTGGAACGCTGGACCCGCCGGGCCTGCGCCGAACCTTACCGGGCGCTGGTGGCCGATTACGCGGCTGGGCTGGGCGCCGCTGGCCGCCTGGGCCGGGTGGCTGTCAGCAATACCCGCTCGCGCTGGGGCAGTTGCACGGCGGCCGGGGACATCCGCTTGCACTGGAAACTCAGCCGCGCGCCGCTGCCGGTGCTGCGTTACGTGGCCCTGCACGAAGCCGCGCACCTGCTGGAACTCAACCATTCGCCGCGCTACTGGGCCCACGTCACCCGCCTCATGCCGGAGTGGCCCACGCACCGCGACTGGCTAAGGACAAACGGCCACACCCTCTGAAAGCGAGGGGGGTGGCCGCTGTGGTTCCGGGGGGACATAGCCCTGGGGCTCAGGTTTTACATCGCCGGCATCGGTTCCGGCAGGCCCGGTGTATCCGGGTTCATGGGCGGGTTGGGTTCGGGCATCCCCGGGGTGTCGGGGTTGGCGGGCGGGTCGCTGATGGGGCCGGTGCCGCCCTGGCCGGGCATCTGCTCGGGCACGGGGCCGGGGGTGTTGGTGGGTTCGGTGGCCGGGGCGGGTGGGCGGTCATAGGGACCAGTCATGGAGCACCTCCTGGGGGGCAGGTTGTGGCCGGGTCATGCTGCCGCGCCGGAGAGGCAAGCAGGCGGACCCGGCGCTCTGGGCATCGTCCCCTGAACGGCACGCGCGCCGCCGGGAACAGGCTGTTCCCTAGGCCGTGCGGATCAGAGGGACATCCAGTCTGGGCAGCGGCCACGGGCCGGCAGGGGTGAAACCCGTGAAGGCGCCTTCACGCCGCCCTGCAGCGGGGGCGCCGCGCGCCCAGGCACACTGAAGCATGCCGCACCTGCCTGCCCTGACCGCCGCCCTCCTGGCCTCTGCCGCGCTGGGCCCCGCCTCGGCCCAGGCCCCCCAGGTCGCCTTCCGGCCTTTTCTCAGTGGCCTGAATCAGGTCACGGCCATCACCCACGCCGGGGACGGTTCGGGGCGGCTGTTCGCCGCGCAGCAGGACGGGCGCATCCGGGTGGTGCAGGGCGGCAAAGTCAGCGGGGAACTGTTTCTGGACCTGCGCGCCCTGACCCGGGCGGGGGGCGAGCGCGGCCTGCTGGGGCTGGCCTTTGATCCGGCCTACAAGACCAACCGGCGCCTGTTCGTGCATTACACCGACCGCAATGGCGATACCGTGCTGGCCCGCTACATCGCCACGGCCGACGGGCGCCGGGCCGACCCCGGCAGCGCCAAGACCCTGTTTACGGCTCAGCAGCCGTACCCCAACCACAACGGCGGCCAGCTGGCCTTTGGCCCGGACGGCTTTCTGTACCTGGGGCTGGGCGACGGCGGCTCGGGCGGCGATCCCCAGAACCACGGGCAGAATCTGGCCTCGCCCCTGGGCAAGATTCTGCGCTTTGACGTGCGCGGCGCCGACGCGAAGCCGGCCCCGGGCAATCCCTTTCTGAACCGCCAGGGCGTCAATCCCAACATCTGGGCGTATGGCCTGCGCAACCCCTGGCGGTTTTCCTTTGACCGCCAGACGGGCGACCTGATCATTGCCGACGTGGGCCAGAACGCCTTTGAGGAAATTGACTGGCAGCCGCGTAGCAGCAAGGGCGGCGAAAACTACGGCTGGCGGGTGCGCGAGGGCCGGCAGTGCTTCGAGGAGAGTTGCCGGGCCGGCTCTTACGTGGAGCCGGTGCTGGTCTACGGCCGTCAGGAAGGGCAGAGCGTGACCGGCGGCTACGTGTACCGGGGCAGCGCCATTCCGGCCCTGAAGGGGCAGTACGTGTTTGCCGATTTCGCCTCGGGCACGGTGTGGGCCGCGCGCATGACTGGCCGCAATTGGACCAAGAGCGTCCTGGGCCGGGTGAGCGGCCCCAGCACCTTCGGCGAGGACGAGCGCGGCGAACTGTATGTGGCGGAGTACAGCAGCGGGCGGATTCTGAAGCTGACGCGGGGGGGGTAGGGGAGGAGGGTCGAGGGGTCGAGCCGTCGAGGGGAGGGGAACCAAGTTGAACCGTGTCTGGGTGTCGGCCCAGGTGGTTGGACCAGCGTCCCTTCTCGACCCCTCAACCCTCTGACCCCTCGACTCCCTTCCCTCCGCCACCTGGCCGATGCCATTCCCCCATCCCCTTTGCTCTCCTGCCCCTATGCAGCGCATCATCGTGATTGGCACCTCCGGCAGCGGCAAGACCACCCTGGCGCGGCACCTCGCGGCCCGGCTGGGGGTCCCGCACGGCGAGCAGGACGCCTGGAACCATCTTGCGGGCTGGCAGGAGGCGCCGCTGGCACAGTTCCGGGCCCAGGTGGCGGCGTTCACGGCCGCCTCGGCCTGGGTGATGGACGGCAACTACAGCCGCGCGCGCGACATCGGCTGGGCGCGGGCCGACACCATCGTGTGGCTGGACTACCCGGCCCACATAGTGTTTGGCCGGGTGCTGCGGCGCACGGTCCGGCGGGTGCTCACCCAGGAAGAACTGTGGAACGGCAACCGCGAAACGCTGCGCGGCGCCCTGAGTGCCGAAGGCCCGGTGCGCTGGGCCATCCGTACCCACTGGCGGCGGCGGGGCGAAACCCTGGCGCTGGTCGCGGCGCATCCCCACCTGCAGCTGATTCGCCTGCGCACCCCCGCCCAGGCCCAGGGGTGGCTTACGGCGCAGCGGCCTTTGACTGGGGTGCAGCCTGCCACTCCGTCAGTAGCGGGCGGTGGTCGCTGAAGGTCCAGGGCAGCACGCGGCTGCGGGCCGGGCGCAGGTCTGGGCTGAGCACATGGTCAATGCGCACCCGCAGGGCCGGAAAGGTCCAGCCGGGGCCGCGCCCGGCGTGGTCGTGGGCGTCCGAGCCGTAGGCCGCCCGCAGCTGCCGCCACAGCCGGCCGCGCGGGGGCGTGTTCAGGTCGCCGCCCAGCAGCACCGGCCCCTGGGTCTGCGCCGCAAGGTCACTGAGCACCCGCACCTGCTCGTCGCGGGCGGCGCGGGTGCGGTGCAGGGAGGCCCAGTCGCCGGCCAGGGCGTCCACCACCTGCACGGTCCCCAGGTGGGCGTTCACCACCGTCAGCGGGCGGCCCTGCCAGCGCAGGCGCGTGATCAGCACCTCGCGGCGGTGGCGGGGCAGCGGCACCCGGCGCACGTCCAGCAGGGGCAGGCGGGTCAGGGTGGTCACCTCGGCGGCGTGCACCACGCGGTAGCCGGGGAGGGCGGCGGCCAGCGCCTCCCGCGCTCCAGGGCGGCGAAAGTTGCTCTCCTGCAGCAGAATCACGTCGGCGTTCAGGGTCCGCAGCGCCTGCCCCAACCGCACCGGGCCCACCCGGTCACCGCGCAGCACGTTGTAGGTCGCCACGCGCAGTTCGCCGTCCCGCTGCGGGGTCCAGTGCAGCAGCCCCGCGCCCCAGAGCGCCAGCAGGGTGCCCGCCAGCGCGGCGCGTCGCCCCCGGCGCCGCCACAGTGCGGCGCCCAGCACCAAGGGCGCCGGCAGCAGCCACAGCAGCGGCGGCGCGTAGGCCAGCAGCAGGGTGGGCACCGTGCGCTCGCCCACCACGTCGCCCAGCAGCCAACCCACCGCCACCAGGGCCAGATACACCCATGCCAATCTCACCCGCGCACTCTGGCACGCGCCCAGGCGGCGCCGCGTCACACAAAAGAAGGCGAGGGGACGTGTGAACAGACACGTCCCCCCGCAGGAATGGTGGCTCAGCGGTACTGCGCCGCCAGCTCCCGGGCCTCTTCGCGCGCGGCCAGTTGCTGGCGCTGCACCTGCGCCACCGCGTCGGCCAGGGCCTCTTTCAGTTCACTCAGCCCCAGGTTGCGCAGGGCGCTCACCGGAATGCCGCCCGTGCGCTCCACTTCACGGGCCAGGGCGTCTGGCTCGGCGGCGTCGGCCTTGTTCAGCGCGATCACGGTGGGCATGTCCCGGAAGCCCAACTCTTCCAGAATGCGGTTCACGGCGTCCAGGCGGGTGTCGGCCCCGGGGCTGGCGGCGTCCACCACATGCAGCAGCACGTCGGCGTCGCCAATTTCTTCCAGGGTGGCGCGGAAGGCCCGGGTCAGGTCCTTGGGCAGGTCACGGATGAAGCCCACCGTGTCGGTCAGCACCACCGGGCCAATGCCCTCCAGGAACCCCTGGCGGCTGGTGGGCCGCAGGGTAGCAAACAGTTTGTTCTCGGCCAGCACGCGCCGGGGTTCCTCGGCGGCATGCGTAAAGGCGTTCAGGAGCGTGGACTTGCCCGCGTTGGTGTAGCCCACAATCGAGACCACGGGCACATCGTTGCGGGCGCGCTGCTTGCGCCGTTCCTCGCGCCGCGCGGACACGCCTTCAAGTTGCTTTTCCAGAAAGCTCAGGCGGTCGTTGATGCGGCGGCGGTCCAGCTCCAGCTTCGTTTCCCCGGGCCCGCGCGTGCCGATGGCCCCGCCCGCCGCACTGCCCCCACTGCCCCCGATGCGCGAGAGCTGCGCCCCGGCGCCCAGCAGGCGCGGCTTCATGTAGCGCAGCTGCGCCAGTTCCACCTGCAGCCGCGATTCCACCCCTTGCGCGTGCAGCGCGAAGATGTCCAGAATCAGCTGCGTGCGGTCAATGATCTTCAGGCCCGTGGCGGCCTCGATCTCGCGCGCCTGGGCCGGCCCCAGTTCCTGCCCGAAAATCAGCAGGTCGGCGTCCAGGTGGTAGGCCTTGCTGGTCAGTTCTTCCAGCTTGCCCGCGCCCACCAGCGTTCCCGCCTTCAGGTGACGGCGGTACACCAGCTCGCGGTGCACCACCTCGGCGCCGGCGGTGCGGGCCAGCTCGGCCAGTTCGTCCAGACGCTCCTCGGCGTCAAATTCGCCCTGGTCAATCTGCACCAGAATGGCGCGCTCGTGGTCTTTCTTGGCCTCGCGGGTGCGGGCCGTACGCGCAATTTCCTCTTCCAGGGCGCTCACCTGGGCCCCCAGGTCGAATTCATCAATCTGGAACGCGGGGACGGGTGGCAGAATGCGCCAGTCTTCTTCCTCGCCCACAGTGCCGGGCGGGGTCAGGTGGGCGGTGTGCACCAGCCCAGGCTGACCCTCCTGGCGCACCTCAATGGCGCTCACGGCATCCAGGCGCTTCAGGAACAGCGTGGACAGGTCGCCTTTGCTCAGGGCCCCGCCGCGCGGGTGGGTGTGCAGCAGGTGAAAGCCCGCCAGCCGGTTTTCGCCCAGACGCAGGTCCGGGAATTCGGTGCCCTTGGCGTCAGCCACGCTCACGGAAATCACGCGGCCCCGGCGGTCAATCAGCACGCCCACTTCGCGTCGCACGTCATGCGACAGTTCAGCGAGGTTGCGCGCCAGTTCCGGCGAGCCAATGCGGCCCGGCTCAATGCGGCGGCGGTACAGGTTGCCCAGGGCTTTGAGTTGCGCAGGACGCAGGCCAGACAGGTTGCCATGCACTTTATCTATGGTGGGTCACTTCCTTACAGGGAGGTCCGGCCAGGGCGCAGAGCCCAGGGCCAGACAGAGAGGGTGACGGGGCGAGCCACAGCTCAAAAGCCCGGGAGGTCGCACCCGTGCCCGCGCCGGGCCGCCGCACGAAGGGGCGCGGCGCCGGGGTGGGCACAGGGTTCAGCATTAGCCCCATTTTACCGTGGGGGCCGCTGCAGAACGTGTGCGATTACAGGAAAATCTTGATCGTCAGGATCATCGTGGCTTCAGGGTAGGGGAGGGGACACGCAACCCGCATCTGCTGAGTGGCGTACCGTGAACCGAAGATGACGGCCGACCTGTTGCGTGACACCTTGCGGGAAGTGCTCTATGGCCCGGACGGCTTCTCGGGCCTGTTCAGCGCCCCCGGTGAACTGGGCCTGCTACGGACGGTGCATGCCCTGGACTTGGCGGCGGTGCAGGCCCAGCCCGCCCTGGCCCGGCGGGTGCTGGCGCTGCGGCAACACTTGGAACTGGCCGCCGCGCATCTGGCCGACCCGTATGCCCTACTCCAGGATGACGCCGACCCCCAGACCTGGTTCCCTGCCGACCCCGCCGCGTGGCGCGCCGAGCTGGTAGCCCTGGCCCGCGCTGGGCAGGCCCTGTACGACGCCCTGTATCTCCCACTGAAAGGCGAGGCACTCCGGGACGCCCACGGCGCAGTGCTTCGTGCAGCGCGCGAAGCGGCGGTGCTGGCGGCGTGGCCCGTGTCACGCTGAACGCCCTCACAGCCAGCCCCGGACCCACCCCAAATGCAGCGCCCCCAGGCTGGAACCTGGGGGCTGCGTTGGCGAAGAGGGTGGGATTCGAACCCACGGTAGCCTTGCGACTACTTCGGTTTTCGAGACCGACCCATTCAACCACTCTGGCACCTCTCCGCACGGGAAAGAACGGGCAGAGGGGAGTGTAGCACAGCCCTCCTCACCCTGCACAGAGGGGCGGTGCCGGCCCCGACGCGCCCACGCCCCTTGCACCGCTTGCCGGGGAAAGCGTATGCTGCAAAGGTTGAAAACTGCCCCGGTTCCGGGTTGCACCAGGGGGGTTTTTCGGCCGGCCACCGCCGGCGCTGCCCTGCTATGGGCGCAGCGGCCCAGGCGCGGTGCGCGATCACCTCAAGCCGTTCACCTGCCAACCCAGCGCCGAGCCCGTCCGCGTGGCGCGGCCATCCGCCCTCTCCACAAGCATCTGCTTACCCCAGCTAGGAGTGATTTCCCCTGCCTACCACCCAGCAACTGCTCCGTAAGGGTCGCAAGACGATCCAGAAGAAGAGCAAGGTTCCGGCCCTCAAGGGCAGCCCCTTCCGCCGTGGCGTGTGCACGGTCGTGAAGACCACCACCCCCAAGAAGCCGAACTCGGCGCTGCGCAAGATTGCCCGCGTTCGTCTGTCCAGCGCCTTCGAAGTCACCGCGTACATCCCCGGTGAAGGCCACAACCTGCAGGAGCACAGCGTGGTGCTTATTCGCGGCGGCCGTGTGAAGGACCTCCCCGGTGTGCGCTACCACATCGTGCGCGGCAGCCTGGACACCCAGGGCGTCAAAGACCGCAACAAGAGCCGTTCCAAGTACGGCACCAAGAAGCCCAAGGCCGGCGCTGCCGCTGCGGGCGCGAAGAAGAAGTAAGGCCAGGGGCTTTCCCCCCGCCCGCCTTCACCCCAAGGGGTGATGCCAATGAAGCACGTTATTCGCGCCTGAAGTGCGCGCCGCTCGCCCAGCTGGGTCTGGGCTGAGCCTCAAGGGAGTCAACCATGGCACGTCGCCGCCAAGCTGAAGTGCGCGTCATCCAGCCGGACCTGGTCTACCAGGACGTGCTGGTGAGCGCGATGATCAACCGCATCATGCGCGATGGAAAGAAAAACCTCGCCAGCCGCATTTTCTACGGCGCTATGAAGCTCGTTCAGGAGCGCACCGGTCAGGAGTCCCTGAAGATCTTCAAGCAGGCCTACGACAACGTCAAACCCCGCGTTGAAGTGCGCAGCCGCCGCGTGGGTGGCAGCACCTACCAGGTGCCCGTGGAGCCCACCGAGCGCCGCAAGCAGAGCCTGACCCTGCGCTGGATGATCAGCGCCGTGGACAGCCGCCCCGAGCGCACCGCCGTGGAGCGCCTGGCCGGCGAGATCATGGACGCCGCGCAGGGCCGTGGCGGCGCCATCAAGAAGAAAGACGACGTGGAGCGCATGGCGGAAGCCAACCGCGCCTACGCGCACTACCGCTGGTAATCCACGGTTGAGGGGCCGCTTGGCCCCGAGACCCGAGCGCAGCGAGAAGGGACAAACGCACAGTTCGTGCAGTGGAGCAGCAAGCGGCGCTTTTCCGATTGATGCGGAGTGGAATGAACTGTGCGGCCCGAGGAACGCGGCGAGCCGCTTGAACCGGACGGTAGGCGCCCCCTGCCGTCCAACTCGCGTGAACAGCGCGCGGGAAGACCAGCCCCCAGACCGGCCCACCGTGCCGAACTGACGGTGACGAGACACGTCACCCCACAGAATCAGGGAGTCTTATGACCACCAAAGCCCAGAGCTATCTGACCCACTTCCGCAATATCGGGATTGCCGCGCACATTGACGCCGGCAAGACCACCACCACCGAGCGCATCCTGTACTACACCGGGCGCACCCACAACATCGGCGAAGTGCACGACGGCGCCGCCACCATGGACTGGATGGAGCAGGAGCGCGAGCGCGGCATCACCATCACCGCCGCCGCCACCACCGCCAAGTGGACCCGCAGCGGCACCGAGCAGGAATACGTCGTGAACATCATCGACACTCCCGGCCACGTGGACTTCACCATCGAAGTGGAGCGCTCCATGCGTGTGCTCGACGGCGCGGTGGCGGTGTTCGACTCCAGCCAGGGCGTGGAGCCCCAGTCGGAAACCGTGTGGCGTCAGGCCGACCGGTACGGCGTGCCCCGCATCGCCTTTTCCAACAAGATGGACAAGACCGGCGCCAGCTTTGAACTGGTGCTGAACGACATCCGCGAGCGCCTCGGCGCCATCCCGGCCCCCGTGCAGTACCCCATGGGCCAGGAGAGCGAGTTCAAGGGCATCATCGACATCGTGCGCCAGCGCGCCTACACCTACACCAACGACCTGGGCACCGAGATCCAGGAGCATGACGTGCCCGCCGAATACGCCGACAAGGTGACGGAAATGCGCGCGGCCCTGATTGAAGCCGCCGCCGAAGTCGACGAAGACCTGATGATGATGTACCTCGAAGGCGAGGAGCCCAGCGTGGAGCAGTTGGTCGCCGCGCTGCGCAAGGGCACCATCGAGAAGAAGATCTTCCCCGTGCTGTGCGGCAGCGCCCTGAAGAACAAGGGCGTGCAGCTGCTGCTCGACGCTGTGGTGGACTACCTGCCCAGCCCCCTGGAAGTGCCCGCCATCAAGGGCAAGATCGAGGACAGCGAGGACACCACCGAGTTCCCCGCCGACCCCGAAGGCAAGCTGGCCGCGCTGGCGTTCAAGATCATGGCTGACCCCTACGTGGGCCGCCTGACCTTCGTGCGTATCTACTCGGGCACCCTGCAGTCCGGCAGCTACGTGTACAACGCCTCCAAGGACAAGCGCGAGCGCGTGGGCCGTCTGCTGAAGATGCACGCCAACAGCCGCGAGGAAGTCACCGAACTGAAGGCCGGCGAACTGGGCGCCGTAATCGGCCTGAAAGACGCGGGCACCGGCAACACCCTGATCGGCGACGGCGACAACAAGGTGCTGCTGGAAAGCATCGACGTGCCCGAGCCGGTGATCAAGCTGGCCATCGAGCCCAAGACCAAGGCCGACCAGGAAAAGATGGGCGTGGGCCTGCAGAAGCTGGCCGAAGAAGACCCCACCTTCAAGGTGGAAACCGACCAGGAGTCCGGCCAGACCACGATTGCCGGCATGGGCGAGCTGCACCTGGAAATCCTGGTGGACCGCCTGAAGCGCGAGTACAAGGTGGAAGCCAACGTGGGCGCGCCCCAGGTGGCCTTCCGTGAAACCATCACCCGCGCCGTGGACGTCGAAGGCAAGTTCGTGCGTCAGTCCGGTGGTCGCGGTCAGTTCGGCCACGTCAAGATCAAGGCCGAGCCCCTGGAACCCGGCGCCGGCTTCGTGTTCGAGAACGCCATCGTGGGCGGCACCGTGCCCCGTGAATACGTGGGCCCCGCCCAGAAGGGCATCGAAGAAGCCATGCAGAGCGGCCCCATGTTGGGCTTCCCCGTGGTGGACATGAAGGTCACCATTTACGACGGCAGCTACCACGAAGTGGACTCCTCGGAAATGGCGTTCAAGATTGCCGGCTCCATGGCGCTGAAGGAAGCCGTGCAGAAGGGCGCCCCCGCCCTGCTGGAGCCCATCATGCGCGTTGAGGTGACCGTGCCCGAGGACTACATGGGCGACATCATCGGTGACCTGAACAGCCGCCGTGGCCAGATTCAGGGCATGGAAGCCCGTGGCAACGCGCAGATCGTGAAGGCCTTCGTGCCGCTCAGCGAAATGTTCGGCTACGCCACCGATATGCGCTCCATGACCCAGGGCCGCGCCAGCTACTCCATGTTCTTCGACCACTACAGCCAGGTACCGAACAACATCGCCCAGCAGCTGATGAAGAAGTAAGGGCCGTAAGGCTGACAAAGGGCGCCTCCTCCGGGGGCGCTTTTTTGCTTGGGGGTGCTGAGTAGGCGGCCGCGTCTTGCTGATTTTCGGGCCAGGGGCCGGTCGTGGAGAGCGAAGGTCAAGAGGGCTCATAAGGCTTCCGGTTCATTCGTTTTAGAACAACGGGTTGACCCGACCGAAGGGACGCGCAGAGGGGCGCAGCAGAGGAGGAACACCGGGGGCGGAGAGGCGTGGACGCACCGGATTATCCGGAATTCGGATCAGGCAGGGGGGCGCAAGGGGCACGCCGCGCTACTCTGGAGAAGATGACTGCGTCTTCACCTGCCCCCGGCCCTGTTCCCAAGCGCCTGAGTTTCCTGACGGTGCCCCTCTTGATTTCTCTGCTGTATGCCGCCATCTCGCTGCTGGCGCTGCCTTTCCTGGGGCCACGGGTTCAGGAGATGCTCCCCGAGCTGCAAGCCCAGATGGGGCTGCCAGCCGACGCGCTGCCGGCGTCCCTGATTCCCGCAACCCTGTGGATCTCCTTTGCACTGACGGCCCTGGAGATTTTGCTGCTGTATTACACCCGCCGCGCGGTGCTCGAAGGCCGCGCCTGGGGCCGGGTGTCCAGCCTGATCATCGCGGTGCTGAGCCTGCTTATTTTTCCGCTGGGCACGCTGCTGGGGATCGTCATGTTGATTGGGGCCTTTGACCGCGAGGTGGTGGCCTATACCCAGCGCTGAACCCAGGCGCGCGCAGACAGGGCCCGGCCAAATGGCCGGGCCCCGCCTCTTGTCGGAATGGGCCAGATCATGTACTCTGCTTCTTCGGTGCGCCGTGAGGCCCCGAGGCGTCTTGAGACCGGCTTAACCCACCGGAGACCCCAGACCCCCGGATCACAGCGCAGCGTGCCAGAGGAGCGGGACACCGCCCTGGCGAGATTCAACCCAATGTGGGCGTCACGCGC
Source organism: Deinococcus multiflagellatus (assembly GCF_020166415.1). NCBI lineage: Bacteria > Thermotogati > Deinococcota > Deinococci > Deinococcales > Deinococcaceae > Deinococcus > Deinococcus multiflagellatus. Next base: position 82 of record NZ_JAIQXV010000009.1, on the reverse strand, counting down.
CACCAGAACCCTGCGGCATGCGCGGGGGGAGCCCGATCAAAGGGCGGTTTTGCGTGGGTCCACCGCTTGGAGGGAGTAAAGA